>JBGSUZ010000441.1:0-3905 GCA_041753235.1 Acidaminobacteraceae bacterium | reverse complement strand
GGTAATTCGGATGATATTAAAAAATACGTAGAAAAGAAAATTGTATATGCTTCCGTTTACGTCAATGCCTTAGAAATGGGGTATAAGTGTGTAGAAACCTTAGCCAAGATTAAAAATAATGAACCCGTACCTTCATATATTGACACAACCATAGGCACCCTGACTAGTGAGCGTGAATAGGAGGAAAAATGTTGAAATTTACTTTTAAGCATTTGACTATTCGTCTCAAACTTATGACCTATTTTATCGTCATCGCGATTATATTTGCCGGCATTAGTGGCGTCAGTTATTTTATTAGTGCAAACCAGTCCAAACAAGTCTCTAGTATTGTTGTGGACTATGTATTTTTAAACGACTTGAACGAATCTGTCATATCACTGGATCATGAAGTAGAAAGTTATTTAATCAATCGTTCTTCAGCCTCACTGCTGAATTACTATACGTTGCTAGACGACTTGAATCAGAGTAGTCAGAAGTTACCACGACTTCGGTCTTATGACCCCTCAAGGATGCTTCTCAGAAACATTAACGCTACTTTGAAGGCATATATGGAACAGGCGGATATTGCCATAGAAGGCAAACGTGGCAGAAAGACAGAAGTTTACGTGAGTGCCTATGAACGTATGGGACAGCTGTCAAAATACTTAAATGCAGACATTGATGAAGTGTTAGGCATTAAGCTAAAGGTTGGTTCAAAACAGTACAATCAAGCAATGAACCAAACTGACGCTATCAGCTGGTTTAGTTTTTTCTTAATAGCTGGCACATTAATGATGGGTCTTGGACTTGCGAGCTATATGACGCTCGCTATTACAAAACCGCTAAACAAGCTTACCAATAGAGCTGAGAGAGTAGCTAAAGGAGATTTTAATGTTGATCCGTTAACAATTAAGTCAAATGACGAAATTGAAATACTAGCTGAAGCCTTTAATGAAATGCTTGCTAATATTAGAGCTCATATCGGGCAAATAACCTTGCAATCCGAGCTAGAAAATACGCTCAATGAGCAACTCATGCAAAACTTGAGTATGAAGTCACTGCTTAAGGAAGCAGAACTTAAAAGGCTCCAAGCGCAAATCAACCCACATTTTCTATACAATACACTTAATGCAGCTTCACAGTTATCTATGATAGAAGGTGCTGACCGCACCTCAGAGTTCATTCAGAAAATTGCCCTCTATTTTAGATATATGCTCAGAAAAATAGGCCAAAATGTTACTATACGTGAAGAACTCGAAAATGTTGAAACCTATATGTACATCCTTAAAACCCGTTTCGGAGATCGCATCAATTTTGAAACGCAGATTGATGAACGGCTATTAGACTTTATCATGCCGAGTACAGTACTCCAGCCGATTGTAGAAAATGCATATATACATGGTCTAGAGGATAAAGAGGGGCGGGGACAAATTCAGGTCATTCTCTTTGAAATGAACGAACGCATTTGTTTAGAAGTTCAAGACAGTGGCAAAGGTATGACTGAAGAGACCCTTAGCAAATTACTCAATGCGATCCAGCAGGATACTTTAGAAGAGCAGGGTTCAAGAAATGGCATTGGTATGCAAAATGTAGTTGAACGCGTCAAACATTTCAGCGGTGATTCAAAGAATGAGGACGTTATTCGCATTCAGAGTAAACTTGGAGAAGGCACGACTGTCCAACTATGGCTTCCAAAGATAAAGGAGAACAGACTAGATGCTTAGAATTATGATTGCGGATGATGAATATTTAGTAATAGAGTCATTTAAGCACATTGTTGAAAGATATACATCACAGGTTGAGATTGTTGCAACTGCCTCTTCTGGCAGAGAAGCAATTGAATTAGCCGAGCGCCACAGACCCGACCTTATATTTATGGATATTCGTATGCCAGGTATTAATGGCATGGAAGCAATTCGAAGTATTAGAGAGCATAATAAGACAGTTATGTTTGTCATTATTTCTGCGTACGAACAGTTTAATTTTGCTAGAGAGGGTATAGGCCTTGGAGTTCTTGAATATTTGACCAAACCTTTTGGTAAGGAACAAATAGTAGAACTCATAAATAAAGCGCAACAGCAGCTCGATGAAAAACGCCAAGCGCTCAATAGAGAAATGGTTCTTAAAGAACGGCTTAATCGCATCTTGCCCTTCATAGAAAACCAATTGATTTACTCATATTTATACCATGGCGTCAAATTTGAGGAACTAGAATTCTACGAAGAATTATTTGGAAGAGATTTAGCCCAAGGCTTTGTAGTTGTAGCACTTTCTAACAATCCAATCAGCACAGACCTTGAAAGTTCTTTAGCCTTTAGTCTGGATAGACAAAAGTTACTCAACGGTTTTTCTTATGAAGTCAGTGCTAAACTTCATGGGTTATCTGGTCCAGCCTTTTTAGACCGAGTTGTTGTCTATGTGCCAGTCGATGGTAAAAAATCATCCTATGATGTACGTAACAATGCATTAGACCAACTTAATGAGATTAGTAACACATTAAGTCTTAAATTAGAAGTGCCTTATCAGATTGGCATAGGCAAAATTTACTCCATTCAGCAAATGTATACTTCTTATAAAGAAGCCATGGCTGCCTGTAATTTAATGCCTGCCGACACAGTTGTCCATATTGAGGACGTTACCACCGCCGAGGATGGTCGAATTTCATACAATGTTAACTATAAAGAACGTTTGGCTTCAAACTACTTAAAAGGTGACACGGCAGGTCTTGAGAATTTGATTGAGGAATGTGTAACAGAACTCATGGAACAAACGGACAGTATTCAGCATATTAAAGCGAAGCTAATGGAATTGATTATAAGCGTCAAAAAATCTGACCCACGCAAGGATTTTGGAACAGATACGGAAGATGACCAATTCCTTCATAGGTTTATAGACGCCCGACAAACGACGGAACTAAAAAAACTACTCTACGATTACCTCGTAAGTGAAATGAAGGAAAATGCGAGCAAGAAAGAAAGTACCCATCACGGGGTTATTGCTAAAGCGCTCAGTTATATTGAGAAGAATTATAGCAGTAACATCAGTCTAAATGACGTTGCTGAATCTATTAATATGAGTTACTTTTATTTTAGCCGTCTTTTTAAGGAAAGCACTGGTCAAAGTTTTAGCGACTACCTTACAGAATTCCGAATTGATAAGTCTATAGAGCTTATGCGCGATGAAGCCCTCAGTATTAAGCAAATCAGTTATGATATAGGCTACAATGACCCCAATTACTTCAGCAAAATATTTAAGAAGCTTAAAGGCATTACACCAACAGATTACCGTGGGAGAATGGGGCTATGAGAGCCACTTTACCGCTATTTAAAAAGATAAGCTTACTTGTTCTTTCCACAGTGTTCCTCGCGCAGTCCTTTTATCTGATTTATAGGCTTTTTCCAAACGAGACGCCTGCACAAACAGAACTGCCGAACGCCTCAGAAAATAACACCAACTTTAGGGTAGGCATTTCTTTAGGAACATTAAAGGAAGAGCGATGGATTAAAGACAGAGACATACTCATGTCAAGAATCAAAGATTTAGGCGGAGAGGCAATTGTTATGAATGCCAATAACGACGATGATGACCAAATGAGTCAGGTCAAGTATTTGATTTCTCAGAACATTGATGTATTAATCCTTGTTCCTAATGACTTGAAAAGAGCTGTACAAGCAGTGGAATACGCTAAGTCAAAAGGGGTTAAAGTCATTTCTTATGACCGCTTAGTAGTAGGCGCAGATGTAGATTACTATATCTCCTTTGATAACGAACAGGTCGGTATAGAAATGGGCCGCTATATAAAAAGTAAGTTATCAAGTGGGCGTGTACTTGTTATTAACGGCGCTAAGTCTGACAATAATACGCAAATAATTAAAGAAGGCTATTTAAAAAGTCTTAATTCCAGTGGCATTGAAATTATAGGTGAG
>JBGSUZ010000440.1:0-2360 GCA_041753235.1 Acidaminobacteraceae bacterium | reverse complement strand
ACGGAAATGGGCAAGCAACCGGGAAGCGATGAAAAAAATGCAAAAACCACTTACCCCAACTTGCTTGGCATAGATAAATGCAAAACTATCGCCAACGACCTAATTGAGTCTTCAATAGACCTTCTTCAAGACTTTGACGGTGACATTAGTTTTATCGAGGCTCTGATCAGATACATTGGAGAAAGGAAAAAATAAATGTACACACATTTTTGGGATGGTATTTATCATAATCAAGTTTTCCAAGTTGCATTTGTCAGCTGGTTTCTAGCGCAGTTTTTCAAAGTCGTGCTGACCTTTGTAACTGACGGCAAGCTCAATTTATACCGGATGGTAGGTTCTGGCGGCATGCCAAGTTCCCACAGTTCTTTTGTTACAGGCCTTACAACAGCCGTAGGTCTGGTTGAAGGTTTCGAAACACCCGCCTTTGCAGTTTCGCTAGTACTTGCACTTGTCGTCATGTATGACGCCTCAGGTGTTCGCCGTGCAGTTGGTATGCAGGCGATGCTACTTAACCGCATTATTGAAGATATTTACGAAAATAAACCCATTGACCATAAACGCCTTAAGGAACTTGTCGGGCATACGCCAGTCGAAGTATTCTTTGGTGCAGCACTTGGCATTCTTGTTGCCAATGTCATGATATGAGAGGACATCTTATGAAATTGCTAAGCGAAATACATTCCCCCAAGGACCTAAGAAAGCTTTCCTTGGCAGAAATGAATCGTCTCTCTTCAGAAATACGCCATTTTCTTATTCAAAATATAAGCCAAACTGGGGGCCATTTAGCTTCCAATTTAGGGACAGTTGAATTGACACTCGCCCTACACTACAGCTTCAATTCCCCAAAGGACAAATTCCTTTGGGATGTTGGACATCAGGCCTATGTTCACAAATTAATGACCGGTCGCCAAGAAAGTTTTAGTACCCTTCGCCAACTTGACGGTCTCAGTGGATTCTTAAAACGCAAGGAATCTGAGCACGACATTTTCGAAGCAGGACACAGCAGCACTTCAATATCCGCTGCGCTTGGTATTGCAAAAGCCAACCATTTATCAGGTAAAAGCGATCATGTTGTCGCAATTATCGGCGACGGTGCTCTTACTGGTGGCATGGCATTTGAAGCAATGAACCATGCTGGTCATTCTAAGGAAAAAGTGATCATCGTTCTTAACGACAATGAAATGTCTATAGATGAAAATGTCGGTGGTATGTCTTCTTATTTAGACCAAATTAGAACGAATACAACCTATTATAAAATTAAGGGCAAAACAGAGAAGACCCTCGGCAACATTCCTACAATGGGTGACCCGATGGTACGGGCTATCAAACGCCTAAAAAATTCAGTTAAAAGTTTCCTAGTTCCGGGTATGCTCTTTGAAGACCTAGGCATGACTTATATCGGCCCAGTCGATGGTCACAACCTTAAAGACCTAGTAGAAGCTTTTGAGATGGGTAAGCAAGCTGAAAAATCTTGTGTTATTCATGTTATTACAAAAAAAGGCAAAGGCTACGTGCCCGCTGAACAAGACCCAGACAAATACCACGGGGTTAATCCATTTAAAATTTCTAATGGACAGTCACTTGGCGCTAAAAAAGAAGGTTACTCCAATGTATTTGGAAAAAAACTTTGCGACATAGCTGAGACTGACGACAAAATTATTGCAATGACCGCTGCAATGTGCTCAGGGACAGGCCTCTGTGGCTTTAAAAATACCTATCCGGATCGTTTCATTGACGTTGGCATTGCAGAACAGCACGCAGTAACCATGGCAGCTGGCCTCGCACTTGAAGGCTATAAACCAGTATTTACTGTTTATTCGACATTTTTACAGCGTGCATATGATCAAATATTGCACGACGTTTGCATTCAAAAATTACCCGTACTACTGGCAATTGACCGCGCAGGATTGGTCGGTCAAGATGGTGAAACACATCATGGTGTATTTGATATTGCATTTTTAAGCCATATCCCGAATATGTCCATATACGCTTCAAAAGACGCAGCCGAACTTAGCGCAATGCTAAAAGCACTTTGTGCTAATCCAAGCGGTCCAGCAGCACTTCGTTACCCTAGAGGTGAAGCAAAAGTATTTATTCCATTTGAAGGCGACCCACTAAAACCAAGACTTGAGTACCGTTATGGCGATGACTTTGTCTTGATTCCAGTAGGCAACATGTTTGAAAATGCGCTTAAAGCCTTAGAAATACTCAACGCAGAAGGTATTAAAGGCAAAATAATCAACCCTAGACAGATTCACCCAATTGACTTAGAAAAAATTCATCAATATGCTGGAAACACTGAACACTGGCTTTCAATTGAAGACCATGTTGCACACGGTGGCTTCGGTGAAATGCTTCAA
>JBGSUZ010000439.1:0-3015 GCA_041753235.1 Acidaminobacteraceae bacterium | reverse complement strand
TGCACTTTCTGTAACAACCTTGTCGCATAGTGCTTCAAGCGAGCCTCGTATTACGGTTATTGGCGTTTTGAGCTCGTGGGAAATATTAGCTATAAAGTCACGTCTGAGTTGCTCTGTTTGCTTACTCAGCGTGTCGGCGTCTTCCAGTTTTCTTGCGAGTCCATTCAAGGTACTTGCCAGTTCTCCAATTTCATCTTGTAAGTGGATGTGGTTGGAGACTTTAAAATCGCCTGAGGCCATGCCTAATGCTTGATTGTTCATGACTTTCAGCGGTCTGGTGAATCTAAGCGATAAAAATACTGCCATGATGAACGCAATGGCTATAGCTACCAGTACGCTGATTAAAAGCATGTAAATACCCTGTTTCAACGTCTCGTCAATACTCGCAATAGGCGAATGGAGTAGCACAGCTCCGACAACCTGTTGGTTTGCATCCAAAATTGGCGTCCCCACTGTTAACGACATGTCCTCAAGGACGTTGCTGAACTCTTCACTAAAAGCTGTTTGATTGTTAAAGACCTCGTCTATTAGCTTAGAAGCATTTTCGGGGAGTTCTGATAAGTTATAGTTTCTTTGAATGCCACTCCCATTACCGCTGGTAATCAAGTTGCGCTGTTCATCAATGACCCACACATTTGTTCCTGCAATGTCTCCAATGAACCTTACGTATGCGCCGTAACCAGAACCCTGACCACCTTTTCTGACACCACTCCCAACAGTTGTACTATTAAAAGAGGAAAGCGTCGTTGCAATATTGACAGCCCTGTGCTCTAGGTCAGCCTTATAAACTGACATTGTATGATTTTTTAATAACGTCACAAAAATAAAGCTCATCACCACAGACAATAGGATCAAGGCCATAGCAAAATAGGCACTCAGTTTAACGGCTACTTTATTACGCATCTGCATTCACCTCGAATTTGTAGCCAACGCCTCTGATGGTTTTAATTTCCCACTTGGGGTGCTCATAGGGTTCTAATTTTGAACGTAGCCGTTTAATGTGGGTGTCTACGGTACGGTTGTCTCCAAAATAGTCATAGCCCCAAATGCTACTCAGAAGCGTTTCTCTTGAAAACACTTTGTTGTGGTTGGTTGCAAGCGTCCAAAGAATTTCAATTTCTTTCTTAGTCAAAGCCACCCGTACCTCGTTAACGCTAACGGAGTAATCCTCTAAACTAACCCTAAGTCCTTGCCACTCATATATTTGAGGTTTAGATTCTTCGTCTTTTTCAATGCGCCTTAAAATTGCTCTTACTCTTGCCATAACCTCACCTGGTGAAAAAGGTTTGACAATGTAGTCATCTGCGCCGTTGTCCAGTCCCATAATCCGTTCAAAGTCTTCACCTCTGGCAGTCACCATGATAATGGGCACGCTAGAAACTGCTCGAATCTCCCGACAGACTTGGAAACCGTCTTTTAGCGGCATCATGACGTCTAATAATATAATGTCAGGCGTCTCCGTTTCAAATTTTTGAATGGCTTCAACGCCATCGTTTGCTGCTATTGGTATATAACCCTCACGCTTTGCGTATTCCTCAAGAACGGATACGATTTGCTGATTATCGTCTACTATTAAAATTTTAATCATGGTGATCCTCCATAAATCTTAACCCGTGTTTCTGTTATTCTGCCCATTCATATGCCCTTTTCACCGCTTCTTGCCACTTTGTATATTCTGCGGTCAAATCCTTTTGAGGCTGGAATAGCTGATACTGGGAATCCAAACGATTAACATCGTCTAGGGATTGCCAGATACCGGCCTCAAGCCCTGCCAGATAGGCGGCGCCCGTTAATGTGGCATGATTGTCAGCCACTCTTTTGACGTTTATTTGACAGGCGTCTGCGAGGGTCTGAACTAAAAAATCATTCCTTGCAGGACTACCCTCTACGCTTATATTGATTAGTGTCATGTGGTCTAATCCCATGGCGTCTAAGACTTCTTTAACCTGAAATGCCAGTGCTTCTAGCACAGCTCTTACCATATGTGCTCTTTGAGTTCCACGGGTTAACCCTATGAATAGGCCGCGAGCCTTTGAGTCCCAAGATGGTGCCCCAAGTCCTGATAGTGCAGGCACGAAATAGACGCCTAAACTGTTCTCTACACTTTTTACTAGCGGTTCGAGTTCGTCAAATGACTGAATAAAACCTAACGCGTCTCTCAGCCACTCTAAAGCACTTCCTGAACACAATATATTACCTTCCAGTGCATACGTCAACACGCCGTCAATTGACCATGCTAGGCGCTTTTCTATGCCCTCTGGGGCAGGTGAATCTACTTGTCCGACATTTAACACTACGATGCTACCTACTCCAAAGGTCACCTTAGCCATGCCTGTCTGAAAACACTTATGACCAACAAGTGATGCTTGCTGAATAGACGTTTTGGACATAATGGGGCACCCCAGATTAAGGTCAGTTAAAAATTCGTCTCCATAATCATCGCTTTTAGCCATGCCTATGGCTGTAATTTGTGACTTAGTCACCCCAGAAGACTGTACCGTTTCCATGATGCAGTCTTCTGCCATTCTATAAATATGCTCAGGGTTTTGACCAATCCTTTCAGGTTTAGAATAAAAATGGGCTAATTCCCTCTGTGCAAATCCAAAAGGCTTTCCCGCTGTATCGAATAACGCAGTGCTCATGTGCGTCGTGCCAATTTCAAGGGCTAGAATATAGGTCATCTCATTTCCTCCCATAAGTCACTAACAAGCCTAAAGTTCTGACAACTGACGACGGATGATGGCTTAGAAAATCCACTGCATTTTCTTCTATTTGAATATAGGCGTCAATCTCTGTTTTATTCATACCCCGACTCATTAAGAGCTTGGTCATTTCTTTTTTTTGTGCTTCTGAAAGCGGTTTGTCCCACATCATGGTCTGTTTGAAGGCATTGATAGCGTCTTCATACGCCTCAGGGTCATTCCCTGCGTCTATAAAAGTCACACTGTCATTGAGTCTGGTTTGAATTTCACGAAGACCCAGTTCTCGCATATAACACGGTAGCCGCTGCCCAAT
>JBGSUZ010000438.1:0-2757 GCA_041753235.1 Acidaminobacteraceae bacterium | reverse complement strand
TCGGTTTCATCGGCGGTATGGAATTCCCATTAATCAAAAAGTTCGAATTCGGCTTCAGAGCTGGTGTTAAATCAGTTAACCCAACTGCAGAAGTATTCGTAAACTATGCGGATTCATTCGAAGATGCTGCTAAAGGTAAAGAAATTGCTATTTCTCAATACAACAAAGGCGCAGACGTTATTTACCATGCGGCTGGCGGCGTAGGCGTTGGTTTAATCCAAGCTGCTGACGAACTTGGCTTCTGGGCAATCGGCGTAGACCAAGACCAATCACAACTTGCACCAGAACACGTTCTTTGTTCTATGAACAAAAAAGTTGACAATGCAGTATTCGAAGTTGTTAAAACTGTTACAGACGGTGCTTTCAAAGGCGGCGTTCTTACATTTAACATCGCGAACAAAGGCGTTGGTTACTCAGATAATGCTGGTAACTTAACTCCAGAACTCAAAGAAGCTGCTGATAAATATTCACAGGCAATTGGCGAAGGTAAATTCGTAGTGCCTGCAACAGAAGAAGAGTTCAACAGCTTCCAAGCTCCAACACTTTAATTCTAGCTTTTAAAAGCTAGCAGGAAAGTAAAATGTCGGGGTCGGATGTCTAGGACATCTGACCCCGTTTTTCGTCCGATCGCAAAGCGAGCGGGATGTTCGAGGGGTAGATGCCCCGAGGAAGATTCTTTTTAAAGATTGCAAGATATGGAGGGAAAAGAATGCCGAATGTTGTAGAGATGAGAAACATCACCAAGGTGTTCCCAGGCGTAGTGGCAAATGAAAACGTTAACTTTTCTCTTGAAAGAGGGGAAATCCACGTTTTGTTAGGGGAAAATGGCGCTGGTAAAACAACGCTAATGAATCAGTTGTATGGCTTGTATGAACCGACATCTGGTGAGATTTTTATCAACGGCAAGAAAGAGATCATCAAGGATCCTAATGTAGCAATTGCTTTAGGAATCGGTATGGTGCATCAGCACTTCATGCTGGTGGATACATTTACCGTTGCTGAAAATATTGTATTAGGTACTGAACCTAAGGGTAAGAATGGTATCAGCATTGATATGAATAAGGCCCGACAGGATGTGCTTGAAATTTCGAACAAGTATGGTCTTCAAGTAGATCCTGACGCTGTCATTCATAATATCAGCGTTGGTATGCAACAAAGAGTAGAGATTTTAAAAGCACTTTACAGAGGTGCGGACATTCTTATTCTTGATGAGCCTACTGCCGTTTTAACACCGCAAGAGATAGAAGAACTTGGAGTCATTCTTAGAAAACTTGGTTCGCAAGGTAAATCAATCATATTGATTACACACAAACTCAAAGAAGTTATGGCAATGAGTGACCGTGTAACAGTAGTAAGACGTGGTAAAATCATTGATACACTTGAAAACAAAAATACCAATACAGACGAACTTGCTGAATTAATGGTAGGTAGAAAAGTTAAATTGACTGTAGACAAAGAAGATAGAGAACCTGGTGATGTGATTATGAAGGTTGAAAATCTTGGCTGTTCAGACAATCGTGGACTTCCTGCACTTAAAGGCGTATCTTTTGAAGTTAAAGCTGGAGAGATTTTTGCCGTTGCCGGTGTAGATGGCAATGGACAGACAGAACTGGTTGAGGTAATTACGGGCCTCAGAAAAGCAACACAGGGTCACATTCAATTCTTGGGTAAGGATATAACGAATGCGAAAACAAAGACAATCATTGAAGCAGGTCTTTCTCATATTCCAGAAGACAGACATAAGCGAGGTCTTGTCTTGAATCATTCTTTAGCTGAAAACTCGATATTAGGTAATCATACACATGAACCATTCAGCAAACATGGCATTATGAACTACGATGTCATTCACGAACACTGTCTTAAACTCATTGATGAATTTGATGTTCGTACGCCAAATGAGAAAGTACTTGCAAGAGCCCTTTCAGGTGGTAACCAGCAAAAACTCATCGTAGCAAGAGAGTTAGTCAGAAAGCCTGAGCTCTTAATAGCGTCTCAACCAACAAGAGGCGTTGACGTTGGCGCGATTGAGTTTATTCACAAGAGACTTGTCGAGCAGAGAGATCAAGGCAAAGCAGTTCTCTTGGTATCTTTAGAGCTGGACGAGGTCATGGCGTTGGCTGATAGAATTGCTGTTATTTATGACGGACAAATCGTTGGTATTGTTTCAGGCAAGGATGCTACTGAGAAAGAACTCGGTATCATGATGGCTGGTGGCAATGCTAAGGCCAAAAAATAGTATTGTGAGGTGAAGACATGGCTAGAGAGAAAGAAAACAAGATGAAAATCTTTGTTGATGCAGTTAAATTTCCACTATTATCAATTTTCTTAGCGTTTATAGTTGGTTCTATCTTCATTATGATGACTGGAAATAGTCCAATTAATGCTTATGGTGCACTTTTCGGAGGTAGCTTGCTTGGTCTGAATAGATTCGGCGAAACGCTCCTTAAGACGACGCCAATCATCTTTACTGGTCTTTCAATTGCATTTGCATTTAGATGCGGTCTCTTTAACATCGGGGCAGAAGGTCAGTTTGTTATTGGTTCATTATTTACAGTTGGGGCGGCGTATATCTTTAGAGGACTTCCAGGATTTCTTCTAATTCCAACGGTCCTCTTTGCTGGTGCAGTTGGTGGTGGCCTTTGGGCAGCAATTCCGGGTTACCTAAAAGCCAAATTTGGTATACATGAAGTTATCGTTACAATCATGCTCAACTATGTGAGTTTATTCCTCAGTAATTTCTTCGTTAGAACTTACCTC
>JBGSUZ010000437.1:0-4723 GCA_041753235.1 Acidaminobacteraceae bacterium | reverse complement strand
CGTTACATATATTGTATTATGTAACGAGGTGAAAGTCAACTAAAAATAGCTGTTATAATTGAATTTTCAACACTTTAGTTCTAATTCCTCGTTATAAAAACCGGGAATCTAGGATACATTTAAGGGGTGATTAATTGGCGGTGTTTGTGGCTTTAGAAGGTATTGACGGTGTTGGAAAATCAACTATAGCAAAACGAATATCAGAAGAATATAAGGATTGGTTTTTTGTTTCAAGAAAATCGATATGCCAAACAAATCCATTAGTTCAATTGGAGATGGAAACAATTGCAAGTTTGATGTGGAAAAAGGATATGGGAATGCATGATCATCAAATTTGTGAAAAGTATTATATTTTTTTACATGCTACATGGTATACCTTGCTTTATAAGTACGTTATTGAGCCAGAATTAATAAACGGGAAGAACGTGATCGTTGATGGTTGGTTTTACAAGTTTCTTGCTAAGATTACAAATGGTAATTCTAAAGAAGATTTATTGGAGTCACTGTTTCATTATATAGGGACTCCAGATCAAGTAATTTTATTAGATGAGAAACCTATTAATGCATATCAGAAAAAGAAAGTGATTTCTGCATATGAGTTCGGAACACATCAAGGATATACGGTCAATTCAGTCAATTCATTTATCAGCTTTCAAGGGGGCATAAAGACTAATTTAATGGAACTATCCAAGAGGTATGAGTGGGAAACAATCAATGTTGAACAAAAGACTATCGAAGAAAGTTTACAAATGGTTTCAAACTGCTTAGAAAAAATAATTGGAGGAGAAGAAATTAAACATGAGAGCTGTATTTGATGACTTAAGAAAAGAGGAGCAACTATTACTATATGCTTCTAGATATACCATTTCAGATGATACGAATCTTAAAATCAAATCTTTTCTAGATAAAGAAATCGATTGGTATTACTTTATGGAGATTGCTTTGAAGAATAAAGTATTGCCACTTGTTTGGCATAACTTAAAGAATAATGGGTTTAGAAAAGATGATTTCGTGCCGTATAGGCTACAACAGGTATTTGACTTCCATTATTTTGGCACGGGTATTCGAAACAAAGTATATTACTCAGAAATGGAGAAGATCATTGATGCATTAAACTCAAATGGAATAATAGCATCGAGATTAAAAGGGGCATACCTTTTGCCTGAAATTTACCGGGAATTTAGCGTAAGAACGATTAATGATCTTGATTTAATGATTTATCATAGTGATATCCCAGAGGTAAAAAAAATAATGCGCGATTTGGGATATATTGAAGGCGACTATAATGATGAAAATAAATCAATTGTACCTTCAGATCGACATAAACGTGTTTTATGGGCAACACAAATGAATACGATACATCCTTTAAAAAAATTATCAGATTCAGAGTTTGTGAAGTATTTTGAGTTTGATTTCTCGTTTAGTTTAGGTTTTGATTTAAAGATTGATCCTGTTTCAGAAATGCTTGACAGTGCTGATAGAAGTAATAAGTTTGGTGACTTGAAACCGGCACACTTTTTTATTCATCAATGCTGCCATCACTATAAAGAGGCTACGAATGTAGCTTGGATGATGTTTAATAGCGATATTAATCTTATAAAATTTTGTGACACGCGTGAATACATATTAAATAGAATGGATGATAACTCGTTTCTGGAGGCTATCGACTTTGCTAAAAGACATGGTTATGAGAAAGCAGTCTATTTCGTCTTATTTTATTTAAAGTCAATTTATAATGATGGTTACGAAGCATCAAAATTAGAACTCCTAGACATAGATGATGAGGAGTTCATAAATGAGTTTGGGAGTAGAGATTTTGATGTAGTAAAGACTAGAGCTAAAAGTCACTGGGATAGAATCTTTCAAAGTAATACTGATGAAATCGATACAAAACCAAAGTTTGATGGACTAGTCGATTTTAAAAGTTAAGAGGAGGAAACTTGGAAAGAAGAGAAACCAATAGGTTCAGAAATTGTTTTGATTCAATAATGAATTATCTATCGGAGAAAATTGGATTTGATTATGAGCTATTTTACTTGGAGCACTGGAGTTTCAAGTATAAAAATAATAATGGGACAATCGGTTCAAAGCTTAGTCCAGGTTGGAAAGGAACACCTTCAAAGTCTATTGCAAATTACCATGGATTAGAGTTTAAATGGCATTTTATTGGTGCAATTGACGATGTAGTGGAAATGTTTTTGGATGAAAAACAGAAAGGAAACGATCTAATTGCATATATTGACTCATACGATTTAATCTGGAGTCCAGGATATAGCAATTATCATGTAGATCATGCAATTTTATTAGAATCATATGATTATGACGAAGAGGGGTTTTGGTGTGAGGATCCTTTCTCTATCAACGAAAAAATGCTTTTTAAATGTAGTCATGTGAGCAAGTTAAAAAAAATATGCGTCGTAAATTATGTAAAAAGAAAAGAGTCGTTTGATTATTGCAATGTAATGCTCAAGTCATTAAAGCGCAACAAGAGTATGAACCATGGCAATGGCATTTATTATAGTATGATAGCGTTTGTAGATGATTTATCAAGTAATTTTGATATTAATAAAGAAATAGAAGGATATTGCGATGTGATGTCGAGTCCATTGTTTCGAAATTTAATAGCAATTTCTGCTGGCAGATATTTTTTCGCCGATGCGTTAGCTTATATTTCAATAGCGTCTAATAGGTGGTCGTGTTTGGGTGAATATGTTCAAAAGTTTCATGAACTTGCACTCATGTGGGAGGGAATTAGAAATAGTTTCTTGCGCATGGCTCTTTACAAAAAAAATATAGGCATAGAAAATTTATGCAATAAAATATCAGAAATCGCAAGAATCGAGAATCACTACCTAGATGAACTAATAGAATTATTAACAGAGGAGAGATAAGTATGTCAAATAAGTTCATCGATAAAATATTCAGTAAAAGGCATTCTGTTTGTATTGAATCTAATGAGTTAATAGTTCAAAACAAAGGTATATCCGAGTATCTTGAAAAAATAGAGCTTGCGTTAAATGTATGGATATCTTCAGGGGATAGAGTTGCGATTTTAATTGACAAAGGAACTTACACACCACTATTGATGCTGGCAATTATGAAGCTAAATGCAACCTTTATACCTATTGATAATAACTTACCTTTAGAAAGAATTCGTTACATTTTAGATGACTCTAAATGTAAGCTAGCAATTGTTAATGAAGATTCTAAAATTAGTACTTTAGGTGTCAAAGCAATTACTATAGTTGAGTTAATGAATGTTTCTAATACTAGCAAACATCAGATTACTAATTATATGAAAAATGAGACGGCTTACATTATATATACATCAGGCAGTACCGGATTACCTAAGGGTGTAAAAATTTCTTATGAGTCATTACACAGTTTTTTTGAATGCTTCGTTAATAGCATTGAGGTTGGTAATGCGTTACGTTTTATTTCACTGACATCAGTTTCGTTTGATATTTCTATTCTTGAACTTTTATTGCCATTTGTTACAGGTGGATACCTATATATATGTTCAAATGAGGAGAGTTCCAGCATTAGAAAATTGAGAAATAAATTTACTCAAAAACAAATTAACTCAACACAACTGACACCTTCAAGACTGTTGATGTTTTCATATGATGCAGCGTTTAAAACACTACTGAATACTTTGGAATTAATTCTGCTTGGAGGAGAAAATCTGACTTCAGAATTGGTAAATCGCACAATTACAAACCCTAAAGTGAAAATCTATAATTTATATGGACCAACTGAGGCTACTATATGGTGTTCATATAAAAAGGTGTCGAGTTCGAGCATTAGCATAGGTAAACCCTTTAGTAATACTCTGTTTCATGTAAAAGATGAAGATGGATTGTTAATAGATGGATATGGAATAGGCGAACTTTATCTTTCTGGGAAATCATTAATGCAAGGATATGTTAATCTAGATTTGGATAGAGAGAGGCTAATATATGACGAGTACGTCGGAGATTGGCTATATAGAACTGGTGATCTAGTTGAAAAAATGATTAATGGTGAATACAGATTTATTGCAAGGATAGACAATCAATTGAAACTAAATGGATATCGTGTTGAAATTGGAGAAATTGAATCAAATATTTTAAAAATAGAATATGTTAATGAATGTTGCATAACTTATTTTAAGAGAGATGAAGTAATGCATTTAGTATGTTTTGTTTCAACAAGTAGATCTAATGAAAATGAAGTGATAGCAGATATCAGGGATCATTTGTCACATATAATGCCAGAGTATATGATACCTAAGCTATTTAGATTCAAAGATAAGTTACCTATTAATGTAAATGGAAAATTAGACAGGAGGAGAATGATGGAGATGACAAATTTCGAATTTAATGCACCGGAGATCAACAAAGATAAACAACAAGCAATTGAGCAAAAAATATTTCAATTAATTAACGAGGAGATCACAAATAAAGTTGATTATATAACAATGTCTGCCTGCGAGGATTTAACTAGTATTGGATTAAGTTCAATCGGATTCATTAAACTAATTGTTTCTATTGAGTCAGCATTTGAATTTGAGTTCTCAGATGATGATTTAATTTATGGAAACCTAAATACATTAGATAAAATAACATCCTATGTTATGGAGAAGTGTATAAGCGGGGGAGAATGTGATAAGAAAACTGATATTCAAGCTATTTAGTAAATATAAAGGAAAAATGATAGGACTATTTGCATGTGTTATTATTAC
>JBGSUZ010000436.1:0-7025 GCA_041753235.1 Acidaminobacteraceae bacterium | reverse complement strand
ATGAGCTTTGTTAGTAGGCTCATAACTTGGTAGTGGAATTGATTTAAGTGGCGTTGCATAGAGTTCCAGCATTGACCCTTTGCGCTTGCCCATTAGCGAGAGCCAGAAATAGACCAAGGGTGAATTCAAGTAGGCTAACGTCCATAAAGTTCTTTGAGTTACCCACTGATCCTGTAACCTGTCAGCAATATAGTAAATGTCTGCACTGCCGTAAAGCTCTTCTGCCTCATAGGCAAATACATTTACAAAAGCACGCTGAGGCGCTGCTATAAGCGGCCCTTGAAACCGCCAAGGTTCTCTCGGCCACTGAAGCGCATACCAAGGTCGAATTTTCTTAACGACCTCCCGACGGCTTGAAAGACGTTCTCTATAAGGCAAGAGGTGCTCAAATACGGGGCCTACTTCTTGCTCCAACTCTTCTAGTTTACTAGATAAGTAAAGCACCTCATAGTCGGTTGGTTTAACCACCTGATATTTTCTAACCTGCTTATTTTTATAAAAAGGTTTTAAGTGCTTTTTAAGCCAAGGTCTAGCCTCAGCCTCTTCGTTGGTTAGCACAAAAACGCCCTGCTTTTCTTTGAAATCTCTGTCAAAACCACTTACAATGCCTTGCTGAACATAAAATTGTTCACCTAGGGTTTTTCGCTGTTGTTGTCCTTCGTGGCGCAATTTTGTAATAAGTTGTTGATGTGCTTCACTAGGAACTAATTTAAGCATGCCTTGATAGTCATAGAGCATGGTTCTGTTTACCAAAGAAAATTGCCAATCCTCATTGATAGATTCACACACACCTGTTTTATGCTGTAAAAGACCTTCATAGAGTGATTCTAAGTTAGCCGTTTTATGCTTCGGATAAGCCAAAACACAGCCATCTTCTTCTACTTCATCGCCTTTTTCCAAATTAAAAACGACATTGTGCTGACCAAGCGCATCTTTAAATAAGGTACAGTCATTAAAGTTAATGAGTGCATTGAATCGCCCAATTGCATTGAGATGTGTTCTCAAATTCTTAGCACCGTCAGCAGTCGCAAAATAATTTGTTGTGATAAAACAGAGTTGTCCACCCGGCTTGAGTGCTTCTAAACCCCTATAGACAAAATAGTAGAAATAATCCATACGCCCTTCGTAAAAACGAGCACCAAATGGCGTGGCTCTAAGCCTTTGGAAAATATCCTTGTGATTCTTTTCTCCCAAATAAGGTGGATTCCCTAGTACTAAGTCTACCCCTGAGGATAGTCTAGCTTCTAGCTCTGGAAACTTAGAAACCGCAACTTCATCTAAAGCGTCTAAGCAATATATTGACGGCACTTGAATATCCATTCCATATAAGGACCTAAACTCTTGCTCGAACAGTTGAAGTGGCTCTGATTGTATATCAATTACACTAAGTTGACTGGCAATAGAAGCAATCAGTGGTTTCTTCCATAAGCCAAAAGCGCTGTACCAGTGTTTAAGGACTTTCATATAGGTCAGTGGAAAAATACCGCTTCCTGCTGATAAATCCAGTACTTCAAGATTTGAAAGCACTTCATGAATGCGCTTTTGGAGTGCGGTCTGTTCCCGTTTGCTGCCCATACTAACACCTTTAGGGTTTTCATCGCTTAAGAGTCGCATGAAGTCTTCTGGACAACGAGTTCCCAGCCGTCTATAAAGGGTATAGGACAAGGACATGACCACCATTAACTCCGCCATTGCAGGTGGTGTATAATAGCTGCCTGTTTCTACCCTTTTTTCTTCAGTTAAGGTGCGGTCAAACCGCAAATGCTGGTCGTCGCTCATCTTATAGCCCCCATGTGCTCGTTTTAAGCTAAATCATTTTAGAATAAGTCGTCCATAGAAAGCACTTCGTCTTGGAAGTGTACAACGACCTCGCCAAATACTTCCTTTATTTTTTCTTTAGCCATATTCTGTCTAAATTTATCTAAAGCTTCTATTTCAATCCGGTTACCATCCAGTATCAATTCAGCGACTAAGTTTTCGTCTTCCGTGCCTTTGTCTGCATATAGTCTTGCAACAACAAAACCAGATTCATCCATAGTTACGTCAAATTCCTTAGAAGTTAAGAGAATATTTTTTGCTGCAGCTTGGTCACCAATTAAATAGATGGATTGGTACACTAAATAATCGTCTTCCGCTTCGTAGCTCTCCTGTTCAACTTCGTTTAAAATTTCGACGAATTTCATAAGTACGAGCGGTTGCGTCTTAATGAATACTTCTAGGTCAGTAAGGCCGTTCATTGTACAGTATTCATTGTATTTTTCCATAATGCCTTTTACAAACGTCTCTTTGTAACTATGCGGGAAAATCATGAGGTCTTCACTAAGAAAGTGATCATTGCCCAAACTCACAATTCGAGCAACCATAATATCGCCTTCAACAAGGTCCTCTTGATCTTTTATCAAAAAGTCTGTTTTTGTGAAAACGTCCTTAATACCCATGCCTGCAGGGTAATTTCTTACCTCATACACGCTAAAGCGATAATTTGTCACTAAATGCAGTGGACTCTCTGGGTGCTTTTCCAAATGTTTTTCATAAAGTGTTTTCCCTGATGCGTCTTTAAAATGGTAAGACAGAAAGGCAGAAAAAAATAAGCCTTCAGCCCGTTCCTCAATACCTTGTTCATATGCAGCCTTAGCTGATTCAACGAAGTCCTCGTTTTCTATACTCATTACGTCAAATAGAATTTGATCCATTTGTTCTTGTATCAATAACCAGCGTTCCATATTTCCACCTCGTTCATCATTATAACCAACTATTGTTTCACTTATCTATTTTACCACGTTTAGTGCATTTCACCTAGCACGACACAGATATTGGCTTTATGCTATAATTAAGTCAAATTGCACTCATCGAAAGGAGCATTCATATGACCAGCTTACTTTATTTAGATCAGAAACTATCTCAACCCGCTCAAGTTAGTGTTCAAATTATTGAAACCATTGAAACCGATAAAGGTCTCGCCCTTGTCCTAGATAAGACACCGTTCTACCCAGAAGGTGGCGGACAGCCAGCAGACCACGGTACAATTGACACGGCACAGGTTACAGACGTTCAAACTATTGAGGGTAAAATTCTACACTACGTAGACCATATGCCAAATAAAAGAGAAGATGTGCTCTGTACGGTGGACTGGAACAGGCGCAGAGATATGACCCAGCAGCATAACGGTCAGCATATTCTTTCAGCAGTCCTTTTTAAAACCCATGACGCAAAAACCGTCGGTTTCCACTTAAGTGAGACGTATACGACCATAGACATTGACAAGAAACTGACCCCCGAAGAACTGGAAGCCGCAGAACAACAGTGTTTGGAAATTATCGCAAATGGACTGCTCGTTACCGCAATCTACCCAGACGATAATGACCTTGAAAACCTGCCCCTAAGAAAACAGCCTAAAGTCGATGAAAACATTCGCATTATTGTCATTGAAGGGCTTGACCATTCACCTTGTGGGGGCACGCACCCAAGTTCGACTTCCGAAGTTATTGGCCTTAAAATTACAAAATCTGAAAACTACAAAGGTGGCATGCGCTTAGAATTTGTTTGCGGACACAGGTTTATTCATCATATTCAGTATGAACACAGGTTATTAGACACACTATGTCAAAAGTATAGTGCACCTATGGATTCACTGCTTGATCAATTAGATAAAAGAGATCAAGCTGCCGAAACACTAAAAAAACAAAATCATGAACTTACAGAGCAACTCTTACAACTTGAAATTAATCAGTGGTTAGAAAAAATGGAAGACGATTTGGAACTTGGCAGCTTCTCACCGCTGTATATTTACCAATATGACAACCGACCGCTCGATCATTTAAAACGACTTAGTCAGCTCTTTGTCGAGGCTCAGGAACAGGTTGGTGTATTGCTCCTCAGTAAACAGGAAGCGCAGACACAAATGGTACTCGCGCGTCCTAAGGCACTCAACGCGCTTGATTGTAAGTCTCTTTTCGCACAATGCAGTAAAGCATTCCCACTTAAAGGTGGCGGTGCCCCGCATAGTGTTCAAGGCAGTTTATCCGACCCAGAAAAAACAGAAGACTTTATTGCGTTTATTGAGAACTTAATTCAATAGTTTTAAGTAATTAAAAAGGGATGATATCAACGCTTACAAGCGCTGATATCGTCCCTTTTCCCATTTCACTAGGCTTTGCTCAAGCGCATAACCTAAATAGCTTCTTACGACCCCATGGTTCAAGTGCCATGCACCAAAATCTTCGTCAAGCGCCAGTACACTTGATAGCTGTTCGTGAATCTCAAATTCATTCATACCAACTAAATACGCTGGTTCACATGACTTTGATTCCAAAATACCCAGTACTAATTCTAAATTAGTCTGTAACCGATTTTTTACCGCTTCTACGAGTGTGCTGGCTTTTTCAAAATAACCACCGTGGGTTAAAATATAACCAGTGTAGGTTTGCTTCGCCATCCACCCAAGGGATTCCCTGTAGCATTTATAGTCGTGTTGAAATAACAGCGGGTGTTTTTCTAAAATGAGCGGTGTAAATAATAAATCTCCGCAGAAACAATAACCTTCTGAAGTAACAACGCCCATCATGTCAATTGAATGTCCAGGCAGTGCCACAAATTCTAAAGGAATACCATCAACTAACATACTGGTTGTTGCGCCAGAGGCACATAGCGATTGAGAATTATTCACAAAATTAATAGTTACATCTACACTAGACGGTTCTGATTGAAAAAACTTACCACGAAGCGCTTTAGGCGCCATTGCACTATAAAGATAGTGTGGCTCTAAGCTTGGGTTCTCAATATAGGGCCGCTCGCCTGCGCTTGCGTATACAACCGCACCTTGACTGGTTTGAAGCCATTTATTACCCCCACAATGGTCGGCGTGGGCATGGGTATTGATTACCGCACTAATGCGTAGCGTCTCATCTCCCAGCTCCTGCCTCAGCGCCTTGAGTATCTTTTTAGGTACTGCGGCCTCTACCCCTGAATCAATTAAAATCCAGCCGGTTTGGCCCTCTAGAAGCCCCACGGTTGCAGGGCCTCTGAAATAGCCTATTTTTTGATGCACTAACCATTGAAGTGACATGTTTGTCTCCTTCCTATACGCTTTGTTCCTTCGCATTGGTCATCATAAGCAATAAACGATTCATTTGATTGACTTCACTAGCGCCTGCATCATAGTCTATAGCCGCTATATTGGCTTTTGGGTAAGCTTTTCTAAGCGCCTTAATCATACCCTTGCCTACAATGTGATTTGGCAGACATGCAAACGGCTGGAGACATGCAATGTTATTGACATCAGAGCTGAGAAGTTCTATCATCTCCGCAGTTAAGAACCATCCTTCTCCGGTTTGATGACCTAAAGAAATAATCTTTTGAGTAGCATGGGCCTTTTCTTCTATTCGGCTAGGCACTGTAAACCGATTACTTTCTTGAAGTGCTTTACGTAGGTCCTTACGGTAAAATTCAATAAACCTAATGGCTGCATTGCTGCTGTATTTTTTTAACACCGACATTTCTAGTAGTTCATGTCTGACTGTATGGTTATAACAGCAATAGAGCAGGAAGTCTGTTAAATCTGGCACAATAACTTCAGCACCCATTTGTTCTAAAGTTTCTACCAGATTATTGTTAGCCGTTGGGTGGTACTTAACCAATATTTCGCCCACAATACCAACCTTAGGTTTTTCAATTTCTCTGATAGGTAAAGCGGCAAAATCTTTTACAATGGCATGCATATCCTTTTTAAAACTGAATAGCCGACCACTCTCTACCGTTGGTATTGCTTGCTTATGCCAAGCTTCATAAAGTGCCTCAGTAGCACCCTGCTCGCTTTCATAAGGTCTGACTTGATAAATCAGACGCATGAGTAAGTCCCCGTACATAAGAGCAATTGCCAGTTTATTTAAAAGCGCTGGGCTTACTTTGAAGCCTTCATTTTTTTCGAGTCCACCTGCATTTAATGAAATAACCGGTATATGGCTCATTTCTGCATCTGCCAGTGCTTTTCTTAAAAACCCAATATAGTTGGTTGCACGGCAACCGCCGCCTGTTTGAGAAATGATGACACTCGTTTTATTTAAGTCATATTTCCCAGACTTAAGCGCTGCCATAATTTGTCCAATCGTTATGATAGAAGGGTAGCAAGCGTCGTTATGAACATATTGCAGACCTTCTTGAATCGCATTTTCGTCTACTGCTGGAAGCACCTCTAGATTATAGCCATCACTTCTAAAAGCAGCCTCAAAAAATCTAAAGTGAATCGGCGACATTTGAGGTGCCAAAATGGTGTGACTTGCTTTCATGTCTTTTGTAAACTCGATTCGTGTGCTTTTTACAGTCGACTTTTTCTTTTGTTTGCCTACGCGTTTGCTTAAAACTAGCCGTTCATCGTTCGTTAGTGCCATACTCCGTGTCAATTTAACAGGTAACTCTATTTTATCTCGTTCTGCCATGACTGCCATTAGTGAACGAACGCGAATACGCGCCGCGCCTAAACTATTGATTTCGTCAATTTTAATAATGGTATGACTCTTGCCGTGCTTTTGCAGTAGTTCTTGTACTTGGTCAATTGTAACGGCATCTAAACCACAGCCAAATGAATTTAACTGAATGAGTTCCATGTCCGGTTGCAAACTCACTAATTCCGCCGCGTGATAAAGCCTTGTATGATATGTCCACTGATCGACAACTCTAAGCGGTCTCTCCAAATCAGTTAGGTGAACAATCGCATCCTCAGAAAGAACTGCCATGCCGTAATTAGAAATCATTTGTGGAATGCCATGGTTAATTTCAGGGTCTAAGTGATAAGGTCTTCCCGCTAAAACGATTATTTTTCTGTTTTCACGACGGGCGGTTTCTATCATTTCCTCCGCCTTCATTTTCAGGTCATTTTTATAGATTTCTAACTCACCATAGGCACAGTCGACTGCCCTTTCAATATCACGAGGGTCAATATTGTGACTTGATAATTGTTTTTGAGTCGCTTTGACCATTTTGTTGCGGTCAAATAGCGGCAAAAACGGATTAAAATACTTAATCTCAGG
>JBGSUZ010000435.1:0-4019 GCA_041753235.1 Acidaminobacteraceae bacterium | reverse complement strand
ACAATGTACAAGAAAGTACAGTTAGTTTAACGAACCGCCGTATACCGGACGGTACGTACGGTGGTGTGAGAGGACGGCTGACGAATTAATCGTCAGCCTCCTACTCGATTTGTGAAATGCATGTGAAATAAAAATACAATTCATTCTTGACAATTAAAGGCGTAGACTCTATAATAAACTCATAAAGACTAAACAAAAGTTTAAAATATAAACAAAAGTTGGTGAATTGATGACGAATCGAGAGCGTGAACTTATTGCCCTACTTAAAACCAATCCTATGATCTCGCAGAAAGATATTGCTGAGAAGTTAGGGATTCAACGGTCTTCAGTAGCAGCACACATTTTAAATTTAACTAAAAAAGGGCTCATCAAAGGCAAGGGCTACATTCTTAGCGAAGGCGAGTATGTGCTTGTGATAGGTGGGGCAGCAATGGATATTACCGGGTTTCCAAAAGCGAAACTGCGACTGGAAGATTCAAACCCGGGTGCTATGAAAACCTCAATGGGCGGCGTTGGTCGAAATATTGGCGAGAACTTGGCGAGGCTCGGCGTTGACGTGAAAATGCTCACTGCGCTGGGAGACGATGTTTACGGTCACAAGATTGTTGACACCTGTGAAAGATTGGGTATGGATTTTTCAAATGCCATGGTTTTAAACGATGAGGACACGGCGACCTATATGGCTATTTTGGATGAAGAAGGAGACATGAAAGTCGCCATTTCCAATATGGGTATTATAGAACGCATCGACATCGACTTTATACGCAAAAATGAAAGACTTATACGCAACGCGGCGGCGATTGTGGTGGACACGAACCTTGACCAAAAGGTGATTGAGTATATTGCCCATGAGTTTTCGGATTGTCCACTATTTGTAGACACAGTGTCTACGGCTAAAGCGGAAAAGCTCAGACGAGTTATAGGTGCTTTCCATACCATCAAGCCTAATCGTTTAGAAGCTCAGCTTCTGTCGGGCATTGACATTAAAAATGACTCAGATTTGCTTAAGGTTAAGGATTGGTTTATCGCTCAAGGCGTCAAGCATGTCTTTATTAGTTTAGGTAAAGACGGCGTCTTTTATGGCGATGAAGCCCAGCACCACATGAGCAGTGTCGAACCAGTCACCATGGTTAGTGCTACCGGCGCAGGTGATGCTTTTATGGCAGGACTGGTATATGGACACTTGCACCAAATGGACATGGCACAGACCGTTAAGGTTGCGCAGGTCATGTCAGCACTTACAGTCAGTTCCGCTATGACTATTCACCCAGAAATGTCTGAGTCAATGGTCAAGTCACTTATACAAGCTTAACAAACAACTTGAAAATTGAAGGGAGAAACGTTATGAAAAACTTAATGAAATACTTAGACATCAACCCAGAGGTTAAAGCAGCTTTAGAAGCTGGCAAGCCTGTAGTTGCACTTGAAAGCACAATTATTTCACATGGTATGCCTTACCCGCAAAACGTTGAAACCGCTAGAAAAGTAGAACAAATCATCAGAGATGGCGGCTGTGTGCCAGCAACAATCGGCATTATCAAAGGCAGACTTAAAGCTGGCCTTACAGACGAAGAAATAGAGTACATGGGTCATGGCAGCAAAATCCTCAAAGCTTCAAGAAGAGACTTACCATTTATAGTAGCAAATGAGTTAGATGGCGCGACTACTGTTGCGACAACTATGATCGTTGCAGAGATGGCAGGCATCAAAGTTTTCGTAACAGGCGGCATAGGCGGCGTTCACAGAGGCGCGCAAGAGACTTTCGATATCTCAGCTGACCTAATGGAACTCGCTCAGACTAACGTAGCAGTGGTTTGTGCAGGCTGCAAATCGATTTTAGACATCGGCTTAACGCTTGAGCACCTTGAAACGCATGGCGTACCGGTTATTGGTTACCAAACAGAAGACTTCCCAGCGTTCTATACAAGAAAGAGCGGCTACAAAGTGGACTATAAAGCTGACGATGCGCTTGCAATTGCGAAAACAGCTAAAGCTAAGTGGGAAATGGGCCTTCAAGGCGGCGTTGTCGTAGGCAATCCTATCCCAGAAGAATTTGAAATGGATTACGATATTATTACAAAAGCGATTGAAGATGCGGTTAAAGAAGCTGCGGATACAGGCATTCGCGGTAAAGAATCTACACCATTCTTGCTTTCAAAAATCAAGGCAATTACTGGCGGAGAGAGCCTCAATTCTAACATTGAGCTTGTTTACAATAATGCAAGAGTAGGTTCGAAAATTGCAAAGGAACTTGCAGGTTTATATTAAGTTTACAAAGATGTGACAAGAGTTTGACAAAAAGTTAATACAAAAACCCATTGAATTAAGTGAACTTCAGTGATATTATAAACACTGTTGAGAGACAAACAGACCATTGTCACTTAATCGAATTACATTTATTCCCCCTTTATATAAGTGTAATTATAAACATTGAAAAGGTATCTTCCATTCGAAGGTACCTTATTTTTTTAACTACTTCACTGACAACTTCAAGTTGTTAGATGAAAAGTCAATTCAAAATCACACAATATTTAAAACTTTGGTAATTTCCTATAAACATTTAAAAGGCTCTTGCATTCTGCAAAAGCTTTTTTTTGTTTTTGTCAGACCTTATAAATCTGTTTGTATAATGAATCGTTGGTTATAAATACAGATAGCTAGAAAAGGGAGGGTTACACTTATGAAGCATTCGAATCCAATGGATCAGTTGACCATCGATACAATTCGGTTGTTGGCGGCAGATGCTGTTGAAAAGGCAAATTCAGGTCATCCGGGACTCCCTATGGGCGCAGCGACGATGACTTACGTGCTTTGGAAAGAATTTTTAAAGGGAAGTGCCACAGACCCGAACTGGGTGGACAGAGACCGATTTGTACTCTCAGCAGGGCATGGTTCCATGTTACTCTATGCACTACTACATCTTTTTGGCTATGAAGTAAGTTTAGATGATATAAAGCGTTTTAGGCAGTTGGGAAGCAATACGCCGGGGCATCCGGAATATGGTGTGACCTCGGGCGTTGAAGTGACCACAGGGCCACTAGGACAAGGTGTGGCGAATGCTGTGGGTATGGCTATGGCGGAACGTCGCTTAGCTGAGGCTTTTAATACAGACGAGTTTAATATAATTGATCACTATACCTATACGATTTGTGGAGACGGGGACTTGATGGAAGGTGTTTCGGCTGAAGCAGCTTCGTTGGCGGGTCATTTGAGACTGGGTAAACTGGTCATGCTATACGATGACAACGGCATTACAATAGACGGCAGTACCAGCCTCAGCTTCACAGAGGACGTAGGTGCTAGGTTTGCGGCCTATGGGTGGCATGTGCTGAAAGTACCAGACGGCAATGACTACGAGGCCATTATAGAAGCGGTACGTATTGGGAAACTAAATACGTCTCAACCGACACTGATTATGGTGAAAAACGTCATCGGCTATGGTAGCCCTAATAAAGCGGGCAAGTCCAGTGCGCACGGGTCGCCACTTGGAACAGATGAACTGAAGAAGACAAAGGAAAACCTTGGGGCAGAGTCTGATGAAATGTTTAATATACCCGACGAAGTGACCAATTACCTGAAGCAAATCATAGATAAGCGGGAAATTGAGCGCTTTATGTGGGAAGAAAAGTTGGAGGAATACATCCTCAAGCATCCTGAAAAAGCAGAACAGTGGAAACAGTGGTTTGACTATGAACTGCCGTTTGATATTTTTGAAGACGAAAAACTTTGGCAGCTCATGTGCGTCAAAGATGCTAGTCGGAATTCGGGTGGCAAATTTATAAACTGGGTTAGCGACCGCATTCCTAATTTATTTGGTGGTTCTGCGGACTTAAACAGTTCCACCAAAACATACATTAAAGGCTTGGGCGACTTCAACGCGAATAACGCTTCTGGCAATAATGTATTCTTTGGTATTCGTGAACATGCGATGGGAGCTATTTTAAACGGTGTGGCGCTTCATGGCGGGTTAAGGGCCTTTGGTTCTACGTTCCTTGTATTTTCAGACTATATGAAGCCAC
>JBGSUZ010000434.1:0-2535 GCA_041753235.1 Acidaminobacteraceae bacterium | reverse complement strand
AATACCGACTTTGCATTACAACTTAAAGCCAATAACATTATTGACGTTTGTCGATTTTCACCGCCTTCATTAATGGCAACCATTACTGCAGAAGCAAAACCAAGCTTTATTCAGTTTATGCAAGGTTTATTCGGCGCTATTTCTAGCTCTAAAAATCAGTTCATTCAACTCAGACTGCCATCAGAAGAAGCTGCTGTCGAAAGTGGCTTAGAGTTTGAAACTTATGAATCCCTCTGGCATCAATTAGTGGACGTGGACTATAGTGCTTTAAAAACTATGTGTGTGGAAACCGTTGAACATTACGCTGCTTATAAACAATTTCAAATTAACACTGGCGAGAATTGCGTTCTCACGTTTTCTACCAAAGGTCGTTCATGGCACTTAGACCATGGCAATGGCGACTTTCCTGCAGGAGAAGTTTATGTTGCCCCCATTGAAGACAGTGCCAACGGCAACTTTTTTACACCCATTATTAACTGGAATGGCAGCGTATTAGAAAATGTGACCTTGACCTTTGAAAACGGGCTGCTCACCACCAGCAATCACCCAGAAATTTTGAAGGAGCTTGAAGGCGCACCAGGAGACGCTCTAAAATTTGCCGAGTTCGGTCTAGGCTTAAACCCAAAGCACCAAACCCTCTGTGGTTACAATCTATTCGATGAAAAAGCCCTCGGTAGTTGTCACATTGCTATTGGCATGAACTATCTTTTTGGTGGTCAAAATAACAGTCCTATGCATATCGACTTTGTTGCGCCAAACCCAATCATTCAAGGAGAATAGACTTATGAAAACTGAGCTTGATTTAACTCTAACAGGAAAAAAGGTAATTATACGAAATGTAGAGTTGCAGGATGTTGAAGCATTACAGGCTTTCTGCGCCACATGGGCCGACAAAGTTTTACTCGAAGGCAACACCTTCGAACCAGATTATATTTATAAATGCCTGACCCAAGCAGACCTTCCCCCAATACCAAATGCATCTGCTGACCATTACCAGATGAAGGCTATTGTTAGCCAAGCTCAGAGTTCACCGATCGGCTTTATGGACCTTTATGAAGGCTACCCCGACAGCGACACGCTTTGGATCGGCATGTTTCTGCTAGCACCTGAAGCGCAGGGATTAGGCTTCGGTCGTGAAACGATGGAACTCCTCACTCAAGCCGCAGCCGCTTCCAACTTCAAGTCCATAAGCCTAGGCGTCTATCTTAAAAATTGGACCGGTTTGCGTTTCTGGTATCAAAATGGTTTTTCTAAGATTAAAGGGCTCTATGGCGACAAACACTATTCCGTTGATAATTTCGCGCTCATGGCACTTGAAAAAACGCTCTAACCTTCAAAAGAAAAAGGTATGCTGTCACTTGCCAGCATACCTTTTGTCTTGAACACTATTTTTGAATCAATGTATTTTGATCATGCACCAAAAGCCAATCATTTTCCAACTTAGCAAACACCAAATTTAAGTAATAATCCATCACGAACGGTGTCCCTGTTTGGTCTATGTCTTCGTACTGCACCTTGCTAAGTACCAGACCGGTATTGCCTGTTTCCGTCATTTGAAGAATCTCTGTATTCATCTTCCAATCCATGTCAAGAAACCAATCTTTATGGAAATCTATAATAGCATCATACCCTTGAATAAGGTGTCCGTTCGGGAAAATTAACGCTACTGATGCATCTTTTTGAATAATTTCACGAAAGGCTTCAATATCTCGCTTTTCGATTGCTAAAAAATAGCGCCCTACTGCCTGCTGAAAACTCATACGAGACCTCCTAAATGTTAAAAAAGAGTTGTTCCTACTGGTTAAACCAGTAGAAACAACTCTAGTTATTAATTAAATGTAAGGTTACTAAAACCCAATCGGATCCTAGTAGTTACCTTGAGCGTGCATAGCTTCAGCAACTTTAACGAAACCAGCGATGTTAGCACCTTTAACAAGGTCATAACCGAATCCGTAAGTAGCAGCAGCTTCTTTAGCAGCAGCATGGATGTTTGTCATGATAGCATCGAGTTTAGCGTCTACTTCTTCAGCAGTCCAAGATAATCTCATGCTGTTTTGTGACATTTCAAGAGCTGATGTTGCAACGCCGCCAGCATTAGCTGCTTTAGCAGGACCAACAACTACGCCATTAGCGTGGAAGAAGTCGATTGATTCGTTAGTACAAGGCATGTTAGCTGCTTCTGTAACGAATTTAGTACCGTTAGCAACGATTTTCTTAGCATCTTCGATTCTGATTTCGTTTTGTGTAGCACATGGAATAACGATATCAGCTTTAACGCCCCAAGGCTTTTCACCTTTGAAGAAAGGTACGTTGTATTTCTTAGCGTAATCTTCGATTCTGTCGTTACCAGAAGCTCTAAGCTCAAGAAGGTAATCGATTTTTTCGCCAGAAACGCCAGCTTCATCTAAAACGTAACCATCTGGGCCAGAAAGTGTAATTACTTTACCGCCAAGTTCAGTTACTTTAAGAGCAGTACCCCAAGTTACGTTACCGAAACCTGAAAGTGCAACTGTTTTGCCTTCGAATGAAGTGCCA
>JBGSUZ010000433.1:0-6826 GCA_041753235.1 Acidaminobacteraceae bacterium | reverse complement strand
GATTGAAGAACCTATTGCAGCGGCTATTGGCGCAGGTTTGGATATTACTAAACCAGATGGCAACATGGTCATTGATATAGGTGGCGGTACTGCCGACATAGCGGTTATTTCTCTTGGTGGTATTGTTGTGAGTAAGTCTATCAAAGTGGCAGGCGATAAATTCGACGAAGCCATCATTAAATACATGAGAAAAGCACATAACCTCCTCATTGGTGAAAGAACTGCTGAGGAACTCAAAATGAACATCGGTACGGCTTCACCAAGACCAAAGCCAGTAACGATGGATTGCCGTGGTAGAGACCTTATTACAGGCCTTCCTAAAAACATTACTGTCAGCAGTGAAGAAATGCTTGACGCGCTTAAAGAGCCAGTTAACGCAATCAGCGATGCCGTTCACGCTGTGCTTGAAAAAACACCGCCAGAACTTGCTTCTGACATCAGTTCAAGAGGCATAGTCATGACAGGCGGCGGCTCGTTACTCTTCGGCCTTGACCGTTTGCTCGAAAAACGTACAGGTATTCCAACCTACATTGCGGAAGACGCTGTTTCATGCGTTGCCAAAGGCACAGGCATGTCCCTAGACCACATGGAAATTTATGAAAAAAGCACTCCAACACGCGGACGCAGGTAGCGAGAACTAGCCGTGGACGTAGGTAGCGGCATTTAGACACGCGGACGTAGGTAGCGCAAGCACATAATTTAAGATTCCCAAAAGCGTTCAAAGAAATTTGAACGCTTTTTTTATGATATGCACTAAAGTAAACTAAGTTTACAGCCGATAAGATATTGAGAAAACTATGAGGTGAGGCCCTATGATTAGAGGTTTATATATAACGGCAACTCAACTGATTGCCAATCAAAAGTTATTGGATGCCATTGGTAATAATGTGGCAAACATTGATTCAACTGGTTTTAAGCGTGATGAATTGCAACAGGAGTCCTTCAATGACATTCTGTTAACTAAATATAATGGTTCAAATAAGACTTATGATGCACCTTTTACAGGTATAAAAGTCACGAATGACTATGATGGCATTTATTCAGCAGAGACAACGGGGGGCTTTTTTAGAATTAATAGCGAATCCGGCGTCAGCTATAATAAAGCAGTCAAATTTTCAGTGGACAAAGACGGCTATCTAAGTACGTTTTACCTGAATAGCGACAAGGTGATAGATCCTAATTTAGGAGACAAGGTCCTTGGTCAGAAGGGTCCTATTTTTGTTGGCGATCAAGAGTTTACCGTTAACGAACAGGGACAAGTTCTGGTAGGGGGCCAAATGGTTGATTCTCTTGTCTATTTCCCACAAAAGGACGTTATTGGTACGATGGGTTCTGGGATAAAGGCGACGCGTTTGGTGACGGTTTTTTCTCAGGGGAACATCATTCCTACTGGCGGACGTCTTGACATCGCGCTGGAGGGTCCTGGATTTATAGAAGTTAAAACGCCTTTTGGTACTAAGTATACAAGAGATGGTGCCATGCATATGAATGATAAGCAGCAATTGGTTACGTCTGAAGGATACTTTATTCAGGGATTCAATGGCGATATTCAGCTGACGGACGATGCGATTACGATAAACGAGTTTGGTGAAATTTTAGCAGGTGGCAATCGGATCGACAAACTTAAGATTGTTAACTTTACAAATAAAGGCGACCTCAGAAAGGTCGGTTCAGCACTTTACAACTACTCAGACACACCGCAGGGTGAGCAAATTGGCTTTGAAGGTACTGTGAGACAGGGTAGCGTAGAGCAGTCAAATGTAGGCGCTATTACTGAAATGATTCGCATGATTAGTGTACAAAGAGACTATGAGAATGGTCAAAAGTTAGTCAGAACCTTTGACGAAACACTTACGAAAGCGGTAACTGAAGTCGGAACGGTAAGATAGCTAAGGGGGTAAGGTTATGAAGGCAATGTGGTCAGCAGCATCAGGCATGAAAGGCTTACAGCTTAAAATAGATACGATAGGCAACAACTTAGCCAATGTTAGTACTTATGGCTTTAAAAAACAACGTGTTGAATTTAAAGATTTAATGTATGAAAAGGTCGCTCAAAGCGATTTTAAAGATGGCGAGGGCAAGCCTGTAACCATGGAAGTTGGTCATGGTGTTATGCCAACAGCGACGACGAGAACTTTTACGCCGGGTAGCATGGAGCAGACTGAAAATCCTTTAGATTTAGCACTGTCTGGCGATGGATTCTTTGTCATTAAAGATGGCATGGGCAGAGAAAGATACACTAAGGATGGTGCGTTGAAGTTGTCAGTCAGTGAAGGCGTTGCAACACTAGTGACGACAGACGGCTATAAAGTTCAAGGTACAGATGGAGACATCGTTCTCGGTGAAAATGTTGATAAAATTGTAATCGATAAGAATGGAGCGGTTAGAGTAAAGCGAAAAGGCGTTGATACTGAGGAAGAACTTGGTTCAATGAAATTAGTGCGTTTTACTAACCCGATGGGTCTTGAGGCACTTGGAACAAACCTTTACACAAAAACTTCAGCTTCGGGTGAACCCATTGATGCAGTGGAAGGCGATGCCGGAGAAGTTTGGCAGGGATTCTTAGAAAGTTCTAACGTACAAGTTGTAGATGAAATGATTCAAATGATTTCAGCACAGCGCGCTTATGAACTCAATTCTAAAACGATCCAAACAGCAGATAAAATTTTGGAACTTGCAGCTAACTTAAAACGATAATCAGTTTATTAACTTGAGATAGAGAATGAGGTGATGGCATGAGTAGCATCAATAATGTAGGCGGTATTACAGCCCCTGCTGCAAATAGTTCACAAACTACAAATATTAATAAAGAAGTCAATCAGGCAGCGGCTTTTGAGAAAGCGTTAGAAAAGGCTAAGTCCAGCAATGACGATCAGGCTTTAAAAAAAGTTTGTGAGGACTTTGAGTCTATTTTTGTCAACATGATGTTCAAGTCAATGCGTCAAGCTTCTCAATTTGAGGAAGAGGACGCTTTGGTAGAAAAAAGCTTTGGTCGCGGAATTTTTGAAGAAATGCGTGACGACGAGCTGTCAAAAAAGGTTGCTGAAGGTGGCGGTATAGGCATCGCAGATGTCATGTATCGTCAACTTAAGAAATATACAGATCAGACAGAACAAACAGCGTCAGCGACACTGGATGTAAAAAGATAAACCCCAATGCTTACCCCTCGAAAGAGGGGCTATTTTTTTGCCTTGTAATTTGACAAGGGTTTGGATATAATAGTATCAAATATTAATACGAGGTGCTAAAATGTCTGAAAATAACGTGTTGTTCATAGAAGAAATAATGGAATTGATTCCACACAGATACCCATTTTTATTAGTAGATAGAGTAGAACAGGTCATGCCTTGCCAGTCAGCGGTAGGTTATAAATGTGTCAGCATGAATGAACCCTTCTTTCAAGGGCATTTCCCGGGAAAGCCAATTATGCCGGGCGTCCTGATCGTTGAAGCACTAGCGCAGGTCGGTGCGGTTGCGTTAATGAGTGCACCTGAAAATCAAGGAAAATTAGCATTGTTTGCTGGTATTGACGAAGTGCGTTTTAAGCGCCAAGTTGTACCGGGGGATGTATTAAAGCTTGAAGTAACCATTGATTCTCTACGCAGGGGTATTGGCAAAGGTTTAGCAGTGGCTACGGTTAATGGTGAAGTGGCGTGCAAAGGCACACTCATGTTTGCGCTGACAGACAGATAATCTAAAATAAAAACAAATGGGTCACATCTTTCTATGAGTAAATCAAGAAAGCATGGGCCCTTTTTTATTTTATTTGCAATGAAGCGTTGAAATAGGGTATTGAAAGGCATAACATAAACTAAGAGAATTCCGATTAACGTATCGTTCCAAAGCAAAAGAAAATGAAGGAGGGACAATATGAGAGGTATCGTATTAGAAGGTGGTGGCGCAAAAGGCGCTTTTCAGATAGGAGCTTGGCGTGCGCTAAGAGAACTAGGGATAGACTTTGACGGCGTTGCGGGTACATCCATTGGTGCGCTCAACGGCGCATTTCTTGTACAGGATGACTTTGAGGCGGCTTATGAGCTTTGGTATAATATGTCGCCTAATCAGGTTGTGGCAGGAGATGAGAAGCTGCTGGAAAAGGTTATGAAAATGGACCTAGAGAGCAAAGATTTTCAGAAGGTAATGACCTCGTTTAGAAAGATGGTGGGTCAAAAGGGCTTAGATATTACCCCGCTAAGAAACATGATAAGTGGGTATCTTAAAGAAGACTTAATCCGAAAGTCACCTAAGACCTTTGGGTTTGTCACTGTGGCCCTGAGTAATTTTAAACCAGTAGATATTTATAAAGAAGATATTCCAGCAGGTCAGATGGCGGAGTATTTGATTGCTTCAGCCAATTTGCCTATTTTTAAATTAGACCGTATTGATGGCAAACTTTACATAGATGGGGGCTTTTACGACAATTTCCCCATACGCCTGCTGACAGCTAAGGGATTTGATGAAATCATCACCATCGAGCTATACGGCCTTGGACTTAAACAGAAGGTGTCTGAAAAGGAAGGGTCACTTAAAATAACTAATATAAGGCCTTCCGAGGACCTTGGGCGTACGATGGAGCTCTTGCCAGCAACGGCTAGGAGAAACTTATTAATGGGCTACTACGACACCATGAAGCTTTATAAAGGGCTATTAGGGCAGAGGTACTACCTAGAAGGAACGCTAGATCAGGATTATTATTTCCGATGGCTTTGCAGGCTTAGTGATGAGGCCGTGGGGAAAATGGCAAAGATGATGGGTCTGCCAGACCAAGACCCTAGACGTCTTTTGTTTGAGCAAGTACTGCCAAAGTTTTTTGGACTGATGAATCTGCAACCGAATGCAACTTACAGAGATGTGGTTTTAGCGCTGTTAGAGCACACCGCAACGGGCTTGGATATTGACAGATACGCGATATTCAAGGACAATGAATTTATGCAACGTGTTTGCTACGAGCTAGAAAACAGGCCGTTTGCTAGAGAAGAACACGAGAATAAGATGATACAGTTACCCAATGTCGTCAAACAAACGAGACTGTATCAAAACTACATTATGGACGAATTGGCCTACACCCTACTGGATGCACTTATGCAGGACAATCGATAGGCCTAAAAATTATATTCGGAGGTGTCTTAATGGACTTTAGAAAATCATATGAAAGCTGGCTGAACCATCCCTTGATCGACGAAGCCACTAAAGAAGAACTACGCGCCCTTGAAGGCAACAACACAGAAATTGAAGACCGTTTTTACCGCTCCCTCGAGTTTGGTACAGGCGGCATGAGAGGTGTCATTGGCGCAGGAACCAATCGCATGAACAAGTACGTCGTTCAAATGGCTTCTCAAGGCTTTGCAAAGTACATAAACGAGCACGGCACAGGTGAAAAAGCGATCGTCATTGCTCACGACTCTAGAAGAAAATCTAAAGCTTTCTCAGAGGCTGCGGCCCTTGTCATGGCGGGTAACGGGATTAAGGCTTACCTGTTTGACGACATTAGAACGACGCCGGAGCTTTCCTTTGCGGTGAGATACTTAGGCGCAAGTGCGGGCATTGTCATTACAGCAAGCCACAACCCACCGGAGTACAATGGCTACAAAATTTATGGCGATGATGGCTGTCAGCTGCTTCCTGAATTTGCGGATCAGGTCATTGCCAACGTAGAAAAAGTATCTGACCCCTCTATGGTCAAGGTATTGAGAGAGGAAGAGGCTAAATCGAAAGGGCTGCTCGAAATTGTAGCGTATGCTGTAGACTTAGCTTACATGAAGGGCGTCAAAGCGAAGCTCAGAAAACCGGAAATTTTCAAAGCGATGAAAAAACACGCCATTGTTTATACGCCGCTCCACGGTACCGGAGGTCGTCCGGTGACGGTCATTGCAAAGGAACTTGGCTATACGGGCCTTGTGGAAGTGCTTGAACAAATGATTCCTAACGGTGAATTTCCAACCGTTTCTTACCCAAACCCTGAAGAAATAAAGGCCTACGAACTCGGCGTCGAATATGCGATAAAAAGCGAGGCACTTGCGGTTATTGCAACAGATCCAGACTGTGACCGCGTTGGTGTTCTTGCAAGAAATGCAGAGGGCAAGTATGAACGATTGACGGGCAATCAAACCGGGGCACTCCTTATAGATTACCTTTTTGAATATACTTCCGAATTGCCACCGAATCCAGTTGTCATTGATACAATCGTGACATCTCGTTTTGGCGCAGATGTGGCAAAGGCAAGAGGTGCAGAAGTGATTAGCACCTTGACAGGTTTCAAGTATATTGGCGACAAAATTCGCCAATTTGAAGACGGTTCTAAGGACTTCTTCTTCGGTTATGAAGAAAGCTATGGCTACTTAGTAGGCACAGATGTAAGGGACAAAGACGGTGTTATTGCATCTTTGCTCATTATGGAAATGATACTATTCTACCAGTCGGAAGGGACCAACCTTTTAGAAAGACTGGACGCACTTTATAAACAGCACGGTTATTACTTGGAAGACCTTGTGTCCATTAGCAAAAAAGGCAAAGAAGGCATGGAAGAAATTGAGGCGATGATGGCCTTTGCCCGCACTGCGGGTACAGAGTCGGTGGCAGGTATTCCTATAGATCAACTGATTGACTATAACAAAGACGAAACGGGTCTGCCAAAATCAGAAGTACTCAAGTTTATGTTAGAAGACGGTTCTTGGTTTGCAATTCGCCCATCGGGCACAGAGCCAAAAATCAAGTTGTATATTGGTGTTAAATCAGAATCTAAAGCGGCTTCTGAGACAAAATTAGAAAAACTTAAAAAAGAAATTTTAGAGAAAGTCTTAGTCGGATAAGCCCAAGGACAGTTTTG
>JBGSUZ010000432.1:0-1944 GCA_041753235.1 Acidaminobacteraceae bacterium | reverse complement strand
TGACCATAAAGCAAGGCTATTGCTAACATTAATAGCAGCGTAAAGGGCTTTAGATATTTTATCAGTTTTTTCATTTCTTATTTTCCACCCCTTCATGCCTTGACATTACCCGTTCTAGGGTATGTAGTCCACGCAAAATTTCTTCTATTTCCTCAGCACTGGCAGTTTCAATGCGCTGAGATAAAATTTCATCGACTGCTTTAAACTTATTACTCATGGTGTCTTTTAATTCAGGAACGAGGTCTATCATTACCACACGTCTGTCTTCTTCGCTTCTAACACGTTTTACAAATCCCATCTTTTCCAACCTGTCAACAATGCCTGAGACAGTGCTGTTAGAAAGACTCATGCGCTCGCTTATATCTGACACTTTTAGCGGCCCGTGGTGGGCTAAAATACCAGCCATCATCCCTTGGGGTGGTGTAAGTTTTAGAGCCATCTCTCCCATGTTCTTGTGAAATTCTTGTTTCATAAGCTTTGAAACCCGCTTAATAAGCTTTAATACCTCAAAACTTTTACTGAGTTCGTCCATTTAAACCTCCATTATTTTGAACCATTTTATTTTATATCCGAATATTTCTTGTAAGAATATTTCTTAAACGAATGTTTCGTGTACGAAATATATTTTAAGACTTTCCTCACAAACTGTCAAGTTCGTAACTGTGAACAATTTGTAAAGAAAGTCTTAGGTTTTTAGTTTACTTCATAAATTTTTCTAGTAATTCAGGACCATGTATCACCCGTCTCACAATACAAAGCCTGCCTTCATCATCTGGACGTGTTCGCCAATCAATTAGAGAAATCGTATCATTTTCGATTTCAATACCCGTTATATTTCTAGGAAAAATACATGACCCCGTGTTGAAATAAGGTTCATCGCCTTCACCTGGAAACTTTGGTCTATGGGTGTGACCGACTATAAGCATTTTATGGTTGGCCTTGATCCACTTTGTAAAATTGATTTCAATTTTATGGCGCTTGTGTAGATTTTTCGCCGGACTCGCTGGGTTTGTAAAACCTACAACATGCAAATAGTGCCATAGGTGGCGGTTAAGAAATTTTGTGAATGGCCAAGCTTGGTCATTTATAAAGTCACCTTGATGCCCATGCACTACAAAAATTTCTTTGCCACTTGGTTCATGGCATAGCACAATCGCTTCATGAAAGATTACCCCTGGAAATAGATTTTCATACGTATCTGTAAATTCATCAAAGTAGTTTTCGAGATTGCTCTTAACATAGCTGTGATTCTTAAAATCCATATTGTGATTGCCATAAAGGGCATGAAATCTGCCTGATTCATAATACTGCTTAAGCACATTAAACACATCGTCATGAGCAAAGCGTACATGTTTGAAGTCGCTGTGTTCCCAGAGTTCGTCGCCATCACCAACCTCTATATAGGTAAATCCTTGATTAAAATAGTAGTTCATGGCATGCAAATAAATATTTTGATTATGGGCAAATTCATCAGAGAAACTATTGTCTCCTCTGTGAACGTCACTGAAAAAAATAAGCTTGCTGTTTTGGTTAAAAGGCATTCGATATGCAGATTCATAAGCCTTTGAGAGTCTAGACATTGTTTTCATAAGCTCACCTCAAGCTATATATACCCTATTTTTTATTTCGGCAATAGAAATAATTGGTCCCCATAGGTCTAATAATTCGATATAATGATAAAAAACACCAAAGGAGATGACTCATGTCTTTAACTTCTATTATTTTCATTTGTATTGCCGGCTTTGTCGCTGCCGCAGTGGATGCCATTGCCGGTGGTGGTGGTATCATCAGCTTGCCAGCTATTTTAGCAACAGGCATACCGCCCCACTTTGCGCTGGGTACAAATAAATTTGCCAGTACCTGTGGCTCACTAACCAGTTCATTTCGCTTTGCCCGCTCCAAAAAAGTTCACTTTCCCCTCGTTAAATACCAAATACCATGTAC
>JBGSUZ010000431.1:0-2512 GCA_041753235.1 Acidaminobacteraceae bacterium | reverse complement strand
TTTTTAGTTTGATTTTAATTATTCTTCTATATAACTTTCAGGTACCATTTGAAGGCTTTGAATCCCCTCAGAACTAGCCCCTAACCGATGAAAAAATTCTTCCATAAACACGCCTTTCCCCTGACGCAAGTCACAAGATGGGCTGTTCTCAATGCCAATCAAGGCAATAATTTCACAACCATCTGCCAATAAAGCCTCTAACTGCATAAAAAAAGGTTCTAAAAGCTTTTGGCAGTGCTGCCTATAACTTTCTGTGTTGTAGTCTGTGAAAGTAAGCGGTTCACGCCGAACGCCTCCAAAGGCCAGTTCTGGACAAGGCAATTGCAAAATAGACACGCCCTTTTCTAGCAGTGGCATTACATACGCCTTAAAAGGCCCTTCAGAACGTTCCCAATCCGTTAAAACAGCATTTTGGTTGAGGACACAATGGGCTAAAATCGCAAGTTTTCGATTACGCTTCATCTTAAGCTGCCTTGTCTTTTTTAGTTTGAAGCGTCTCACCCGTTACGCTTTTAGGTAATCTGTAAATCAAAATAGCAACCAATAGACAACTTACCACCTTATCGACCAAATTGCCTGTAATTCTTGGAATAAACGTTGCTGTAAATATATCATTGCCACTTTGAAGCAGCCACGCTACTAGGAAGTCTGTACCGCCACCCGTTAAGCCCCCGTAAATCCAAATTGCAATTGGTGTGCCGATGAATGGTGCTACTACTGCCAATACTAGACCTACAATCACCGCCACCTTATAGTCAAATTTAGTTCTTTTAGCCACAAACCCAACAATCAGACCGACTGTTATATTAACCAGTGCAAACGGAATGTCTTGAGGACTAGTGAGCAGACCCTGAATCACATTGGTAAGACCACCCGTAATAGCCCCAGCCAAAGGGCCAAATAACGCAGCTACAAAAATAGTGCCGATGGTGTCTAAAAAAATGAGTGGCATTTTTAGCATAGAAACAGTTGTTCCTAAAACAAGGTTGATGGCGATCCCAAGACCGCAGAGAATCATGACTCTCGTTGTGATTTTCATGGTGTTTTCCCCTTTCAGTATAAGAAAATAAAATAAGTTCTGTCCAAATAGAGGTTATCCTTAATAAAAAAAAATTTCCAATTTAGATTTTTAATCTATATTGGAAATCTATCAATTTTATTAATATTGTTATACTAAAATCATTACAATTCAAACAAATGGAGCTTCGTAGAGGATTTGAACCTCCGACCTGCTGATTACGGGTCAGCTGCTCTACCACTGAGCTAACGAAGCTCGATTGTTAAGTAAGTAATTCGACATGGGGTGTGGTATTCCTGCTTAAGTTTTAAGAAAATTCACAAAATTTATTTTGCAATGAACTTATATGCAAACCAACCTATAACCGCAACAGCAAAACCAAACATAGCAGGTTTTTGCTTAATAATGACACCTGACCTTTTCGCAATGGCAATTCCAACTTGAAGTCCAATGAATGTAAATGCTATTAGTCCTAAATATTCTATGTCCATAAACCTGCCCCCTTATGTTTCATATTATAACTATCTTTTTCTCCAGTAACCTTTATCATAGAGTTTCTTAACTTCACTTGGATTAGTGTAATCTACTCTTGGGTTTTTTTCAGCTGCTTCATATACTGCGCCGCCTGTTACAAATGACACACCCGCAACCACTGCGGCACCTGCTGCTGTTGCAGCCGCTGCTGGTGCTAATACAACTGCAGCGCCAACTGTTAATCCTGCTGCTACGCCTCCTGCAATAAGAGAAGTAAGGTCTCCACCATTTGTTAATAAAAGTTCCTCATGATTAAGCGTATTAAACATAATAAAAGCCTCCCAAAATTGTTTTTATAATAGGTAGTATGTGCTTTTAATTCTGCCTTCTGTAAGGTAAGAAATCATAAATAGCATAAATTTTTGATTGTTCGAACAAATATAAAATACCTAATTTTTAAAATAATTTCAACCGTTTGTGACAAAACGACATTCAGGAGGGAATGAAATGTATATATTAAACAAAAGACGGTCGGATTTAATTTTATCCGACCGTCTCAAACTTGAACCATTACCTAAAACGTCACCCTAAGCAACCTAGTCTGACTGTACATTCCTGACGCTTCAATCGTCTTCTTAGACTGATGATTATAATACCAACAACCCGCTATAGGTCTAATGCCCTTCGCCATGCAGTGCTCTCTGAGTGCTATCAGCATTTTAGTGCCATAGCCCTTTTGACGCTCGCCTTCACAGACAATCATACCAATGCTCGCCATTTTGTTATAGATTTTACTTGGCTCTATAATGCCATAAGCAACAATTTCACCGTTAATCCTGCCAATATGTAATTCGCCATTTTCAAGCTGTAGTCTTGGTGCGTCGAAAAAGTCGCCGGTGTCTATGAGCAGTTGGTCGTAGTCGGCCTCGGTCGCTACTGTGAGTTTAAAGGTTTCATCGGCTGGGGGGAGTTGACCTTCCAGACCGTCAAATTTGAAGAAATAAGCCTGCATGTGGACAG
>JBGSUZ010000430.1:0-4196 GCA_041753235.1 Acidaminobacteraceae bacterium | reverse complement strand
TACCGTGCAGATGATACTGACATAAATCAGTGTGAGCAATACAGAGAGAATTAAAAACTGAAATACCCCTGTCGGTGACAAGAGAAACATAGCAGGGCTGCTGGCAGCCGCTTTGCCCTTTTCACTCTCCATTGCCATCATTAAAAACGGAAAGGCCGCTAACATGCCTAAAAGTGAAGAAGCCGTACTGATAAGCGCTACGATTGCCAGACTTAAAATTTTACCGAAAGCGATAGCTTCTCGCTTGATAGGGGTTACTAATAGTGTTGCCATGGTTCCCCGTTCCTTCTCTCCAGAAATTAAGTCCATACCAATACCCATACCGCCGGTAAACAGGAAGATGGAGAGTAGAAATGGCACAAGGCCCCCTAAAAGATCTCCAGACATTTTTTCTACTGGTGCTAACTTGTTGTTCTCATTGTCGGAGTCAATGCTGAAAGCCCTGAGGAATTTCTCATCGCCAAAACGCTGAACAAGCAAGGTCTTTTCAAATTCCGGTAAAATTCGGTCCAAAATTTTGTTATGAACGGCTACAGAATAATCTTCTGTAGGGTTGAAATAGGTATTGATATTCGGCATGTCTCCACTTTTCTTATACTGACTTAAAGCCGTATCAAAGCGAGAATCGAATACGATTAACCCATCCAACTTGCCATTATACACGGCTTGCTTCATGGTTTCTTCACTGCTTACTTGTTCAAGAATGACCTTTAAGTTATAATCCGCTTCGCGCTTTCCGAGAAACTCGATAAAGCTTGCAGATGCGCCTATAACAGCGATATGACCCTGATGTTCTTCTCGTTCCAAAGTCGTTTTCTGAATCATAAAGCCCATAATTGAGTAAATCAGCACCAAACTCAGCGCTGGTAAAATAAACGTTGTAAAAACAAGCTTTTTATCCGTAAACACCCGCGCAAGCTCTTTAGAAACAATCGTCATGATGTCTTTAAACATGGTTTTGTACCTCCTGCTCATGCGCTAGGTAAATGTTAAAGAAAGCTTCTTCCAAATCAACACCACCCTGGGCTTCAACCACCTCTTCAACCGTCCCTGAAGCAACTATTTTACCACCCAAAATAATGGCTAACTGGTCGCAAAACTTTTCAGCCACACTCATAATATGCGTCGAAATAATAATAGTCTTGCCCTGATTTTTTAAGTGGGTCAGATAATCGGTGACAGCTTTGGCTGTAATGATGTCAAGACCATTGGTCGGTTCATCAAATACGACAATTTCAGGGTCATGGATTAGGCTCACCGCTATGGAAAGTTTTTGTTTCATGCCCGTAGACAGGTCGGAAATACGCGTATCTTCATAACTGTCTATGCCAAAATATCCAAACAGTTCTTTTTTACGTGCCTCTATTTCTTCTGGCTTCATGCCATAGAGTTTCCCAAAATAAGTCATTGTATACTTTGGTGTAAAATGTCCGTCCAATTTTAATTCATTGGTCAGAAAGGATAGCCGACTACGAACTTCTGTCGCTTGAGTAACCGTGTCAAATCCCGCAACAGTTACAGTGCCCTCTGTTGGCTTTAATAGTGTTGAAACGCAGCGCAAAGTCGTCGTCTTGCCTGCACCATTTGGACCTAGCAGTCCAAAAATTTGACCTGGGGCCACTTGAAAACTAATGCCATTAACCGCAATTTTAGTTTTCTGCGTTTCGCCTCTTTTTTTCATTTCCTTCTTATTTAAATGATATATCTTTTTTAACGAGGTCACTTCTATCATTTATTATGCCTCCTAAACTGACAGTAGCAATTGATTGCTTATTGTAAAACCTTCTAGCTCCATCATACTCTAAAAACGGATGATTTTAAACTCTAAGGTGTGTCTGCAACAAAACCAATAAAAGGCGATTTCTTTAACAGAAATCGCCTTTTTGAATTTTAACTATTAGATATAACTTATACCAATTTTATCTTCTGGAAAACTTTCTTGCCCTTTTTGACCATAAGCTCGCCGTTTTCAAAGTCATTAAGCGTTACTTCAAGCTCATGACTAGCCACGACTACGCCATTGATGCTGAATCCATTTTGTTGAATTAAGCGTCGTCCCTCACCTTTAGAAGCAATTAACCCCGCAACTGTAAGTAAGTCGAGTACGTTCATAGCATCCCCAAATTCTGCGGTTACGATTTCTGTAGTCGGAACATTGTCCATGTTGCCCGCCCCTGCAAAGAGTGCTTTTGCCGCGCTGATTGCTTTGTCAGCTTCTTCTTGACCGTGAATGATTTTAGTCACTTCAAAGGCTAATATTTCTTTTGCCTTATTGATGTCGGAATCTTTCCAAGTCGCCATGTCATTGATTTGCTCTATTGGTAGGAATGTAAGCAGTTTGAGGCAGTTGATAACGTCTGCATCGTCTACATTTCTAAAGTATTGGAACAAGTCGTATGGCGATGTTTTCTCTGGGTCTATCCATACGGCGCCAGCTTCTGTTTTGCCCATTTTACGACCGTCTGAAGTCGTAAGGAGCTTGAAGGTAAGACCGAAAGATTCACTCTGTTCTGAACGTCTAATCAAGTCCACACCAGCAATGATGTTTGACCACTGGTCGTTGCCGCCAAGTTGGAGCTTACAGCCGTAACGTCTGTTGAGTTCTAAGAAATCGTATGCCTGCATAATCATGTAGTTGAACTCTAAGAAGCTAAGTCCTTTCTCCATACGCTGTTTGAAGCACTCTGCGCTCAACATGCGGTTAACAGAGAATTTGCTGCCAATTTCTCTGAGGAAATCAATGTAGTTAAGATGGTCCAGCCAGTTGGCGTTGTTTTCAGCAATGCCCTTGCCTTCACTTAGGTCAATGTATTTTGCCAATTGCTTAGCAATTTGGTTAGCGTTTTCATCGATTTGGTCGTTGAAAAGCATTTTTCGCATTTCTGTTTTGCCCGTTGGGTCACCAACTTTAACGGTGCCACCACCAACAAGCGCAATTGGTTTATGACCATGCTGCTGCATATGCATCATAACCATTACTTGAATAAAGTGGCCTATGTGAAGGCTATCTGCCGTTGGGTCGAAGCCGATATAAAAGGTCACGGCCTCTTTGCCTAATAGTTCTTTAATTTCTGCTTCGTGGGTTGCCTGCTCAATAAAGCCGCGTTCCAAGAGCACGTCGTATACGTTTCTCATGATTTGACCTCCTTAGTCATTAGTATGGGTTACCCCTATTTATAAGCAATAAAAAAGGGTTTTCTCAATCCTGAAAGGACGAGAAAACCCGTGGTACCACCTTAATTCGTCTAATTGCTTAGACCTCAAACGTATAACGCCGTTACCCGTGGCAAATGCCATGGCTCGAAATGTGTAATTCAAAACTATGAGGCTCTCAGACCTTTCACCACCCGGTCCGCTCTCTACGCTTTCTCATAACTTCTACTGTCATTCTTCATTGCCGCTTTTTTAGATTAATCCGATTCTACCAAAGTACAGTTCCCTTTGTCAAGGCTTAGTGAATCAGTTCTTCAATTTGTAATTCCTTTTCCTTGACGAGATCCTTGATTGTGCCATCATCAAGTGCCACAACTGGTCTGGTTGGGAAGTTAACATCTACATAAACAATGCGCCCAAATTTTCCTGTGCTTAATCTGACGCGTTTGCCAAGGTAAAATTCAGCTAAATTATTGATTAATATATAACATATTTTACTATCAAGGGTTTGACCACTTTGCCAAGAGAGGTATTCCGCCGCTTGGAACGGGGAAACTTTTTCTCTATAGGGTCTGTCTGAAATCATCGCATCAAAAATGTCACACACCATGATAATTTTTGCAAACTCATGAATTTGCCCAGACTTGAGTCTAAGTGGATAACCGCTGCCGTCTAAACGTTCGTGATGCTGGAGGGCACTGTATTTCATGTTGTTCGTTATGCCCTTAGTTTTCATGAGTATGCCATAACCTAACTGGGCATGTTTTTTGACGACTTCAAACTCTTCTTCTGTCAATTGAGGCTTATTCATAATGAAGTCTGGAATTTTCATTTTACCCATGTCAAACATGAGCCCAGCAGTTGCCAGTTCTTGAAGTGTTTCATGGTCATAGCCCATCCACTTTCCAATCATAGTTGCCAGAATAGATACACGAAGGGAATGTTGATAAGTATAGTCGTCAGAAGCTTTGAGCTGACTAAGTCTCATAAGTACATCATTATTTCGGATCATATCCGGTATGGCTTCTTCGACATATTTCTGG
>JBGSUZ010000429.1:0-2953 GCA_041753235.1 Acidaminobacteraceae bacterium | reverse complement strand
ACTAACGCTTCACCCTTTTGAATTCCCTTAAATTTGAGTTTCAAAAGTACTTTCTTTGCATTAACGATGTTACTTGAACCTTTACTTGCAAGAATAACTCTCAGTTCTCCATTGGCAGTAGGTTCAATGCTCTTAACAAGTTTTACGCCCTCAACTTCTTCAAAGCCTTCGAATTTAAGTTTTGTGTTATCAAATTTAATTCGGACATCTTCTGCTGCTATTTCCTTAATATTGTCTATTACAATATTTGCTGTAACGGTTTGATTGACTTTTATTTTTGTTTTTTCAGGCTCAATGTTCAGTATTTCTGATGGTTTAATAACTGTGTTGTATGGTTTTAATACGCCGTTTTTGTCAATGTCTAAAGCGTCAAACTCATTCGTATAACCGCCTTCCATTCTGTAAAAGTAGATACGAGCTGAATGTTCTTTATATTCAAGACCTGTCTTTTCTAACAAAACTTGATGATAGTAATGCTTATTATCTTTTGGTGAATTATAATGGAGTTCTTCTTTTCCATCAATAACTACTCTATAGCTTCCTTTCCAAAACTGTGTTGCGCCTATCATTCTTAGCTTATCACCAGTAAAATTAAACTGAATATAATGATCATATGTACCACAAATTCTCACACTTCCATTATAATATGCAGTCGTATTTCCGCTACTATACCAAGAACTATCCCCAACTTTATCAAATCCAATATTCTTATCTGTGTCGTCAATTCTTGTCCAACCCTCTTCTGGATTTACTAATTCAAATGACTTAATCGTGCCTGCAAAGACAGTGCTACAAGACAATCCTAACAGCAAACTAGTTACGAGTGCAATTCTCAATATGCCTTTTTTCTCCCTAAAAAACTTCATGTGTTACCTCCCAATAATTATGTATTATGCTCTGAGTGTGAAAACATATGTTATATACACACCAACTTTTACATTTTATATTATAGTTAATATAATATCAACATATAGTTTATTATTGTTTACAATTACATATTAAAATTTTATAGTAATTATATGGAATCGTTCTAAATAAAAAAACTACTTGGAAATTCCAAATAGTTTTTTATTGTTTGTTTATATGTTTTTGTCCAACAAGTAAAATACTACTCTTTTACTTCCTTCTTTTTAAAACCATTAGGCGTATTTACACAAATAAGTTTAACGATTTTACTGGTATAGTTTGCCCAGCTGTGAACAATATGAGAGTCATAGTGAACACAGTCGCCCGGGTACAGATCATACCGTTCATGATTGATGTACAGAGTGAAGATACCTTCCAGTACATAGATAAACTCCTCGCCATCGTGGCGATCTTCAGCAGGCTTTTCATCATCCATCGAGGGTAATACTTCGAGTAGCCTAGGAAATAAGTCCTTATCCTCAAGGTCATTGCTTAGATGATAATGAATAAAATGTGATGTATCGATTTGAGCAACTTCTCGTTCAAATGACCTTAAAACAAAATGATTGCTTTTCTTTTTCATAGGAAAGAAATAAGACAAATCTACATCAAGCGCTTCTGCAATCTTTTCCAGTGATGTAATCGCTAGGGCTGTCAGTCCCCGTTCTACTTGGGACAGAAAGCCTATAGACAAGTCCGTCATTTCGCTTAAATCTTTTAATGTTAATTTTTTTGACAAACGTAAATCTTTGATTTTTTCCCCAATATTGTTCGGCATTTTAACAACTCCCACTTAGTTTACATATTTAGTCCCAATATCATTATAAACAGAAGTTAGATAAAATGCTATCGAATCAGTCTTTTTTTAGCACTTTTTTTAATAACAATAAATTTTATATCGATTTACAGTAACCTATAATACAATTTTGTTCACTATTTTAGAATATATTAAAATTATAGTCTTCTGATAAAGTTTCAAGTATTTTAAGTCCAGCTATCGAATTACCCTTTTCATCTAATGCAGGACCAAAGACACCAATCCCATAGCGATTAGGTACAACTGCTAAAATACCCCCGCCTACACCACTTTTAGCAGGTATCCCTACTTTTATTGCAAACTCGCCAGAACCATCATACATACCACAAGTCGTCATATAAGCCTTTGCTATTTTAGCAAATCTCGCAGGAAATAATTGCTCACCTGTAATATGAGACTTGCCGTCAAGCGCAAGTACCATTGCCATATTAGATAAGTCTCTGCAGTCAATTTCTATTGAACATTGACTAAAATACACTTGAAGTACTTCATCAGGATCCCCTTCAATATTGCCAATGTCTTTAAGAAAATGTGCAATAGATCGATTTCTGTGTCCAGTATCTCGCTCGCTTCTGAAAACGGCCTGATTAAGCCCTATTCCCGCATTGTGAGCAATCTGTTGTACAAACTTCAAGATGCGTTGTACGCGAACCTCAACCGTCTCACCCTTAACCAATCCAGCAATAGCGATAGCCCCCGCATTGATCATTGGATTATAGGGTTTTTGCTTTTTATACGTCTCAAGTCGAATAATTGAGTTAAAAGGATCCCCTGTCGGCTCCTTGCCTACTTTCTCAAATACTTTCTCTTCTCCGTGATCCATGAGGGCAAGTATGAGTACGAGTGATTTCGAAACACTTTGCAGCGTGAACTTTACATTAGAATCTCCAGAACAAAACATTTCGTTGCCATCGCTAATACACACACCTAAGTGAGATGCATCCGCTATAGCCAACTCAGGTATATAACTAGCCACCTTGCCGTCTTTTGTGTATTTTTTATTCATTTTAACTACTTTTTCAAGAATAGACTTCATAGTTTAACCACCATTCATTGATATTATACTTAATATAGCTATATCATATCGCCTAAACAAATAGTTTTCAACCTGAAGTTTATTAGGGCGTGTCTGAAAACTAAAGTTTGTGCATAAACCAAGTCTTAGATACAATAAAAGAAAACAACTTGGAGATGCATGTCATGACACAAAAACGATACGAAATATCTGAT
>JBGSUZ010000428.1:0-2930 GCA_041753235.1 Acidaminobacteraceae bacterium | reverse complement strand
ACATCGTTGAGGTCACTATATAAATATACATATTGATTATTGATTGAGCGGCCTGATAAGTCTGCTGTTCTAAAATTAGCCATCCACATATTATTCATCAAAGTTTCTTCTATATAATAAGAGTCTTTATTATCTAATTTTTCTGTTGCTAGAACTACTTCTATCCGAGGCTGCATCGCTTCCAAAGATTTTCCAAATTCGATGAAGGTATCTGTTGCTACTTCTAGATATGCATTATATCCTTTTTTAAGTAAATCTAATTGTGGGTTAACAAAAACCCAAAAACAAATAATAGCTATTAGCATTAGTCCTATTGCTGCATTCTTTTTACGTTGCGCCATTATAATGTCCTCCCAAGAAAATAAGAATCACTCTATTACCGGTATCGAAATTTCTATCAGATAATCCGAACTTTCTCTTACAGAAAAAAAGTCCAACAAACCCAGTTCACAGGAATCACCACCAAGACGTAGTCCATTGTCTTTTATCGACTTAAGAATTTTAGGGTAAGCCTCTGGAATCGCTTCATAACTCCCTTTGTAATTGTAAACGGCATAGTTACCGGCTGGTCTATGTCTATAATTGGGGTGTTCTGAGGGATGGTCAATAATCATGTACATTTTTCCGACTTTTGAAAAATCACCGCTATTAAGTGCGCTCTGACTGATTATAGCTCCCAGCGCATATCCTGTATAATAGCCGTTTTCATAACACCAATTGCTCATGCGAATCAATTCTGACATAAAACCAGACTCATCTACCTCGGAAAAATCCCAGGTAAACATATGGGTTTCAGGCATATACCTGAATTTAACGACATCTGAAACCGCCGTTTCTAGTCCTCTTTGAGTAAAGGCTTTCTTTTGTTCTACAATTTTAAGCGCACGCTCCAGTGACTTGATTTTTTCCCGTATGCGCTTTGACTCTTGATCTAACAGATTAACGCACATTTCAGGTGTTCGGTTGTCTAGGTAGCTTTTAATATCGCTTAAGGGAAGCCCTGCTTCTTTCAGTGAATAAATAACTTCTATAACCTCGTATTGTTCCGCTTCATAATACCTGTACCCATTCTCCAGTCTGATAGCAGGCGAAAAAATGCCTATCTTGTCGTAAAATTGAAGGGTTTGCTTTGGAATTCCCGTCAGCTTAGCAAATGCGCCAACCGTGTAGCGCTGTCTATGGGGTCTTTGATCCATAACAGTTCCTCCTAAAAAATTTATGATTTCACTATTGACTATATAGTAACTATATACCTTAAGATAGGTCTTAGCAACTGTTCTTGTTCGTGAGTCATAAGGAGGTATTCTAATGGATACAATGCAACTTGCTCTAAAAAAAGCCCAGCACACATCCGGATTTTTCAAATTTGTATTACCCTCAGTATTATCAATGGTTTTCATGGCCTTATATACAGTAATTGATGGTATTTTTGTCGCCCGCTTTTCCGGCCCCGACGCACTCGCTGCCATCAACATTGTACTCCCGTTATTCAGTTTAGCTGGTGGTTTAGGTATTATGGCAGCGGCTGGTGGCAGTGCCATTGTTGGTATTCAGCTAGGTGCTGGCAAACGAGAAGAAGCAAATCATCTATTTTCAATGATAATTAGCAGTACTACTTTAATAGGCACACTCCTTGCGGTATTCGCACTGCTTGGTTTTACCCCGTTGTTACATTTACTAGGCGCCTCAGAAAAACTTATGCCTTATGCAAAAATTTACGGCCTTATGATTACTTTAATGCTGCCTGTCTTTATTTTGAAGGTACTTCTTGAATTTTTCATGCGTGTAGATGGCAACCCGAATCTCAGTTTAATTTTGTCTATCTCGGGTGGGGTCATCAATATCGGGCTAGACTGGCTTCTCATGTCTCAGTTTCACATGGGTATTGCTGGTGCAGCTATTGCAACCGCTACAGGCGCAGTCATGTCTCTCGGTATTGGTATTTGGTACTTCCTGACCAAGTCTAATCTAAAATTTACATTTGTGCGTTGGGATATAAAATGCCTGCTAGAAGTTGCCTTTAATGGTTCTTCAGAAATGTTGACGGAATTGTCTACTGGCTTAACAACCTTCTTGTTTAACCTGATGGCGATGAAATTTGCAGGAGAAACAGGTCTAGCTGCACTTTCTATACTCCTATACACCCATTTCTTGCTCATGTCGGTTTTTCTTGGCTTTTCCAGCGGGGTAGCACCGCTAATTAGTTACGCTCAGGGCGCAGAAGATCATACTATGCTCAAACTAATTGTTCAAAGAAGTCGACAATATATTTTAATGGCGTCTGCGGTAATTGTCGTGTTCACGTTCCTGAAGGCTGACTTGCTGACTCGGGTATTTGTACCTACCCACTCACCCGTTTACAGTCTGACCTTTGAAGCGATTCAGCTCTTTGCAGCATCCTTTATCTTTATGGGAATCAATATCTTTGCATCGGCTCGCTATACGGCGCTTAATAACGGTAAAGTTTCAGCTGCTATTGCACTGCTCCGTTCTTTGATAGGCACTTTACTCGGACTACTGATTCTACCTAATCTCTTTGGACTTAAAGGACTTTGGCTGGTCATCCCCTTCTCAGAAGCGCTGACTTTTATGTTAGTCCTTTCGTTAAACAAAAAGAAAGAGAAAGAACAATCAGTCCTTTCCCATTAAAATTTGCATCATTTTTTCAGGTTGGTTAAGAAATTCCCGCATCAATTGATAATGGCTAGTTTCCTTATAAGCCACTGGTTCAAGCCCATTGTCCACGTCGTAAATAATGGCATTGGGATATGCGAGCAGCATGGGGGAATGGGTTGCAATAATAAACTGAGAATTTGCTTCAACTAAGTCGTGTATACGGCTTAACATAGCCATTTGACGATTTGGCGACAAGGCCGCTTCTGGCTCATCGAATATATAGAGTCCTCTGCCACTAAGGCGGTGCATAATCA
>JBGSUZ010000427.1:0-5428 GCA_041753235.1 Acidaminobacteraceae bacterium | reverse complement strand
AAATTAAGAGGTAAAGATTTGCTCAGTTGGGAAGATTCGCCTTTTGAGCTATTCTGGTCAGAAAATGATGCCCGTTTGTCAGTTTATCATCAAAAAAAGCTAGTCATGCAAGACTTTAACATCGACTTAGAGCAGTGCAGTCTTGACTATGAAAGACTTAGAGCGAAAGCGGTCTATGGACTAGGTGAAAAATACGAGTGGATGAACCGCATTGAAACCCACACAGAAAACTGGAATACAGACGTGTTGGGCATTTCTCCGCTACATCATGGACTGGTAAAAACCTACCACACCGCTATGCCATTTCACATTACCGCGCATGACGGGTTTATGACAGGTCGTTATTTTGACAATAGCTGTCGTACGCGTTTTAACTTTGACAAGTCACAGGAGGGTGTATTCCATTTTTCAGCCGATGGCGGGCCATTAGATACTTATTTAATAGTAGGAAGCTCCGTCAAATCAATCAACCGTGGTTATGCGAAGCTGACAGGCACAATGCCAATGCCGCGTATGGACTGCCTCGGCTACCAACAGTGTCGCTGGAGTTATATGGACGAGACAGAAGTATTAGACGTTGCACGTCAAATGAGACGCTACGACATTCCGCTGGACGTCATGTATTTGGACATAGATTACATGGAAGACTACAAAGTCTTTACCCATGACAAAAAACGCTTTAAAAACATAAAGAAAATGACAGCCGAGCTTAAACAAATGGGCATTAAAACCGTTGCAATTGTTGACCCGGGTGTTAAAGTTGAAAAAGATTACTCGGTTTATGAGACGGGTTTAGAGTCGGACTATTTTATAAAGAATGCAGAAGGGAAGCCATATGTGGGCAAAGTTTGGCCTGGGGATTCTGTATTCCCAGACTTCATGCGCAGTGAAGTGCGTGATTGGTGGGGAGAGCAACATCAGACTTTAACAGACCTTGGCATTGATGGTATTTGGAATGACATGAACGAACCAGCTGACATGTCAACAGAGAGCAAGACACTGCCGCTTGACTGCCTGCATATAGACGACAATGGTCAGGCGCATCCGCACAGTGAAATTCACAACCTTTACGGCACCTATGAAAGCATGGCAACTTACCAAGCTATGAAACGCCTCACGGGTAAACGCCCATTTGTTTTAACAAGAGCTGCTTCTACAGGTACACAGCGTACAGCGGCCCTTTGGACAGGTGACAATTCAAGCCTTTGGGAGCATTTAGAAGGTGCTATTCCGATGATGGTGAACCTTGGTCTTACCGGCTATAGTTTCATAGGCGGCGATGTAGGTGGTTTCCTAGAAGACGGTCATGGCGAGTTGTTGCTACGCTGGACTCAACTAGGCACGTTTATGCCGCTCTTTAGAAACCATTCTTCAAAAGATACGGTGTATCAAGAACCATGGCGTTTTGGTGAAGAAGTACTTGGCGGTGTGAAAAAAGCCATTCAAAATAGATATCAATTAATCAGTTACCTCTACACACATATGCGCGAGAGCCATATGACAGGCGACCCGATTATTCGACCTATGTTCTTTGAAAAACTGACCCCTGCAACGATGAACCTGCAGGATCAATTCTTCTTTGGCAAGGATTTGTTAGTATGCCCTGTATACAGACCGGGTGTGACAAAGCGCATGGTATATTTGCCTGAAGGCGAGTGGTACGATTACCAAACAGGTGAGCATTTTGCAAGCGGTTACCAAGTGGTTGAAGCACCACTTGACCACATTCCTGTGTTCGTTAAAGCGGGAACTATCCTGCCAATCGACCCAGTCCGCAGTTATATTGATGGGCCTTCTAAGCAAATTGAACTGAGACTTTACGGTGGACGCAAGGGTGAAACCTCCCTTTACACAGACGACGGCATCAGCTTTGACTATGAAGACGGTAAATGTGCAGAAATCAGCCTAGATTACCGTGTTGAAGGTGATGTGGTTTACATGAGTGTCTTTGTAGAAGGCAACTTTGCTGTTCCTAAATGGGACGTCCAATTATTAGGCGAGATAAAAGGCAAAGAAGTCGTTTGGGTGGATGCTGCTGCTTATGAAAAGTAAACAAATGACGGTCATTGAGCCAGTATGCGGCAAAGAAATGTGCGAAGCCTACCTTAAGGTTGTCGATGAACTAAAAATGGCGAATAAGCTGACCAAAAAATTAGATACCGTTTTGGATTCTTCCTACGATGGCATCTACATTACTGATGGTGAAGCCATAACAATGCGGGTCAATAGAGCCTATGAGCGCATTACTGGCATTAAGGCAGAGACGATTCTCGGAAAGAGCATTAACGTTCTCGTTGAAAAAGGCATCATATCGCAGGCCTGTACTATGCTCGTACTCGAACGAAAAGAAGTCACTACCATACAGCAAAAACTGGCTGGCGGGAAAGTCATTTTAGTGACAGGTACGCCCATTTTTGATGAGCAGGGAGACATTGAAATGGTCGTCAATAATGTACGGGACGTCACTGAGTTGTTGGAACTCCGAGAAGCGCTTAAGGAAAAAGAAAAGAAAGTAGACCTCTACAATACAGAGTTGGAGCGTCTTCGGAAAAAAATGCACCAAAAGCCAGAAACCTTTTCTAGAGACTTAGGCATGAAACGCCTTATGGAAAGCGCGCTCAGAGCAGCAAGACATGATACGACGGTGCTTATTTCGGGCGAAACTGGTGTTGGTAAAGAAGTCATGGCAAGTTTTATTCACCGTAGCAGTGACAGACGCAAGAAGAAGCTTGTGAAAGTCAACTGCAGTGCCATTCCAGAGAACCTTATGGAATCTGAGTTCTTCGGTTATGAAAAAGGCGCATTCACAGGCGCAAACGTCAATGGCAAAATAGGGCTCTTTGAGGAAGCCGATGGCGGAACTTTATTTTTAGATGAAATTGGCGAGTTACCTATTAATTTGCAGTCTAAATTATTAAGAGTATTGCAAGAACAAGAAATTCAGCGTGTTGGTGGTGTAACACCTATAAAAATAGACGTGCGCATCATTGCAGCGACTAACAGAGATTTAAAGCAAATGGCGGATATGGGCATGTTTCGAAAAGACCTTTTCTATAGACTGAACATTATTCCGCTACATGTACCAGCACTTAGAGACCGTAAAGAGGACCTAATTCCTTTAGCCAATGATTTTCTTGAGAAACTGAATATTATGTACAACGAGAATAAGAAGTTCTCAAAAGAAGCTTATGAAGCTTTTGGTAGATACAGCTGGCCGGGTAACGTTCGTGAACTTCGAAATGTGATTGAGCGTGTCTTTGTTATGACGGAAGGCGAGCTTATTAGAGAAACCGATTTGCCTCAAGAGTTTAGAGCCTCAAGTGAAGTTGGCGGTTTGACGGGTGGAGATCATAAACTTAAAGAGGCCGTGGCTAAATTAGAGTACGCCATGATACAAGAAGCGTTTGAAAAATACGGCAATGTAAGAGATGCAGCAAAATCTTTAGGTATAGATGCTTCAACCTTTGTCAGAAAGAGGACGAAATACGCACAGGAACTTTCATCAGAAATATAAAAATGAGACAATACGTTGCACAAATGCAACGCGTTGCAAAAACGCAACACATTACAACTATAAGGGTCTAAGCCCTTGCTTATAAGGCTTTCTCTAAAACGAACCTCAACCAGTTGTTGCTATATTGCAACAGTAAACTGATGAGGTTCGTTTTCTTGTATGCAATTTTAATTGCATAAGTTAATAATATAACAAGTTTGATATCTGAACACCTACCAATTTCAACGTTTTAGCAAATGACAGAAAAGAATTAAAACTTGCATTGTGTTTTGGCATGAGAATTGCTTATATAGATATGTGAACAATAAATGGCACAGCCGTAATGGTTAGCGCTATATAAATAAGAAGTTACTTCTAAACTGTGTGAAAAAAAGGGAGAGTTGATTATGGCATTAATGACAAGAGAGCAGTACATTGAAAGTCTTAGAAAGCTCAATTTACAAGTATACGTAATGGGCGAATTGGTAGAAAATCCAGTGGATCACCCAATGATCAGACCTTCACTCAATTCAATTGCTATGACTTATGAATTAGCTCAACATGACGAGTACAAAGAATTAATGACTGCAAAGTCACACTTGACTGGCGAAGTAGTTAACCGTTTCTGTCACCTTCACCAAAGCACAGAAGATCTTAAAAATAAAGTAAAAATGCAAAGACTTCTTGGTCAAAAGACTGCATCTTGTTTCCAACGTTGCGTTGGTATGGATGCGTTCAATGCAGTATTCAGCACAACATTTGAAATTGACGCGGCTCACGGTACAAACTACCATGAGAACTTTGTAAAATACATGAAATTTGTTCAAGAAAATGACTTAGTTGTTGACGGTGCTATGACAGACCCTAAAGGCGACAGAAGTTTGTCACCATCTGAACAAGAAGATCCTGATATGTTCCTTAGAATCGTTGAGAGAAGACCTGACGGTATCATTGTTAGAGGCGCTAAAGCACATCAAACTGGTGCTGTAAACTCTCACGAACACCTCATTATGCCAACACAAGCCATGAAAGAAAAAGACAAAGACTACGCAGTATCATTTGCAGTACCAAGTGATGCAGAAGGCGTTCTCATGATCTACGGTCGTCAATCTTGCGACACTAGAAAAATGGAAGAAAACGCTTGTATCGACCTTGGTAACAGCGAATACGGCGGGCATGAAGTACTCGTTATCTTTAACGATGTATTCGTACCGAACGACAGAATCTTCCTTTGTGGCGAACACGACTTCGCAGGCATGCTCGTTGAGCGTTTTGCTGGTTACCACAGACAATCATACGGCGGCTGTAAAGTTGGCGTAGGCGACGTTCTCATCGGCGCAGCAGCTTTAGCAGCTGAATACAATGGCGTAGAAAAAGTAACACATATCAAAGACAAACTCATTGAAATGACACACCTCAATGAAACACTCTTCTGCTGTGGCTTAGCGTGTTCAACAGAAGGTAACGCAACTAAAGCGGGTAACTTCCAAATCAACTTGCTTCTTGCAAATATCTGTAAGCAAAACGTTACACGTTTCCCATATGAAATTGCTAGACTTGCTGAGGACATCGCAGGTGGCTTAATGGTAACTATGCCAGCTGAACAAGACCTCAACCACCCTGAAATTGGTCAATACGTACGTAAGTACTTCAAAGGCAGAGCTTCAGTAGCGACTGAAAACAGAATGAGAGTTCTTAGACTTATCGAAAACCTCACACTTGGTTCAGCGGCAGTTGGTTACAGAACTGAGTCTATGCACGGCGCAGGTTCGCCACAAGCACAAAGAATCATGATCGCTAGACAAGGCAACATCGAAGGCAAAAAAGCATTTGCTAAGCACATTGCTAAAGTTGACGAGACTTTAAATAAATAGACATGAATACATTAGAAGCTAAAATCATTCAAATCCTTGAGGAGAAGGTCAGCCCTGAGCT
>JBGSUZ010000426.1:0-2212 GCA_041753235.1 Acidaminobacteraceae bacterium | reverse complement strand
CGGCGAGGTACGCTGGATTGAACATCTATGCCGGAGTATTTTTAATTCGGATGGAAAATGGATCGGCAGGCGCGCAAGTAACCGCGAAATAACTGAACGTAAAAGAAATGAAGCCCTTAATGCATTAGAACAAACTAATATAAAATTGGAAAGTGATATTCTAGCCAGAACTCACGAACTATCAATTTCAAACCAAAAACTAGCGCAATCAGAAAGACTCGCTGCATTATCGCGTTTGATTGCTGGTATTGCCCATGAGATCAATACACCCCTTGGGGTTTGCTTGACTATGGTAACTTATCTTCAAAGATTAGAATTAGAACTAAGAGAATTGCCCGAAATGAATGAAGCTTTAATTCAGCCGCCACTCAACACCAATTATAGCAACGAACGTTTAGAATCACTTGAACTCATCAAAAACAGTGTAGAAACAGCATCCAAGCTTGTCGCTACTTTAAAACTTCCAACAGAAATAGAACATGCGCTAAAATATGAAAATATTGTGCTCAGCGATGTCATCTTCGAAGCAGTCTCCAGTATTAGCAAAGCTCAAACAGAAAATATTCAAATTGAAGTAACCTGCCCAGATTATTTAACGCTACATGGTGATGCAAATAAATTAAAAGATATACTAGGTATATTTATATCCAATGTCTTTACACACGCTTTACCACACGGGCACAATGGCCTGCTAACCATTAACGTTGAAGAACAGCCTCTCGATATTATCATCCATATCATTGACAATGGTACTGGTATACCAGAGGAATTTCATGCAAAAATATTCGACCCCTTTTTTACAACGACTCGCAAAAAAGGAACACTGGGACTTGGTCTTTTTAACGCTTATCAAATGATCACATTAATATTTAGTGGAAATATTCTTAGTAGCAGTGAAGTGGGAAATGGAACGCATTTTCAGCTTATATTTCCTAAAAAAATGGACCTGTAGCTGAGTAACACCACAAGTCCATTTTGATTTTTAATAACCTAAAATAAAGTAGCCACAGTCAACGTGTATCACTTCGCCCGTAACACCTGTTCCCATATGGCTATTTAAGAAAAGTGCTGTATTTGCAATTTCCTCAACTGTAACCATACGTTTCATAGGAGACTTTTCAATAAATGCATTCGCAAGATCGTTAAAACCACTTACGCCTTTAGCTGCCAGTGTCTTAACAGGGCCTGCCGAAATAGCATTTACTCGAATCTGTTTCTCTCCTAAATCATGCGCTAAATACTGCACACTGGACTCCAGAGCTGCTTTAGCCACACCCATCACATTGTAGTTCTTAACGACTCGCTCGCCGCCAAGATAACTCAGCGTTGTAAGCGAACCACCCTCTGGCATCATCGCTTGAGCTTCTCTACAAACAGCGACAAAAGAGTAAGCACTAATATTTTGAGCCATCAAATAGCCTTCACGGCTAGTGTTATAGTACTGCCCCTGAAGCTCATCTTTGTTTGCATGCGCAATACTATGAATAACACCATTGATCAACCCGTACTGTTTTTTTATTGAAGCAAAAGTTTCTATAATATCCTCATCTGATGTAACGTCACAAGAAAAATAGCTGCAATTTTGAAGTCCAGCCTCTTCTACAAGCTTTTCAATGGCTCTCAAGCTCTTTTCACCAAAATACGTGAAAATAAGATTTGCACCTTCTTCGGAGAATTTTTTAGCAATTCCCCATGCAATACTCCATTTATTTGCAACACCCATAATGACCATACTTTGTTTTTCTAATATGCAACTCATAAATCACCTCTAAATTAGTATCTAGTAATAATATCTAACGCTATTATAAGATATAATACGTCATTTGACAAGCACACAGTATTAAACAAATGTGACTATATTTATTCTTTAATTTATCTTTTTATAATATTTGTCTGATAAAATCATTTTAAATATTGTTGACATACGAATCGAAAGAGGTCTCTCATGAATAATGTTGCGTTATCTAAAATCCTGAATGTTGTATTAGTCATCTTAGCAGTCGTCCTAATATATATAGGAGGCATCAAACTATTTTACTTGTTTATGCCTTTTTTCATCGGCCTGCTTATTTCTAAAATCATCACGCCTGTTGTAAACGTTCTTCACCATTATCTTAAATTGCCAAACAATATCAGTACAGCTATGGCTATTCTTACCGTTATCGGTATTAGTGGCTATTCAATATATGCACTAGCTATGTTGATTTTCTTT
>JBGSUZ010000425.1:0-2293 GCA_041753235.1 Acidaminobacteraceae bacterium | reverse complement strand
AGTACCGCAGTTATAGCACATTCAGACTGCACATTCAGCCCTAACCCGCTGACAGCAGGCACTACAGAAGTGACTGTAAACTACAACGACAAGACGGCAGTAGTGCCAACTGCAATTACCGTAGCAGGCAAGGCTATTGAGCGTTTGTCAGTGACAGGCACCCCTGTAAAGACTACGTATACAACCGGTCAGCGTTTTGACCCAGCGGGCCTTATAGTAACTGCAACTTATAACGATGGCAGTACCGCAGTTATAGCACATTCAGACTGCACATTCAGCCCTAACCCGCTGACAGCAGGCACTACAGAAGTGACTGTAAACTACAACGGCAAGACGGCAGTAGTGCCATTAAGTAGTCCTGTAGCAGCAACTACAAATGGCAGTACAAGCGGTGGTACAACCACAGGCGGCGGTACCAGTTCTAGTGAGCGTAAAGATAAAGGCGAAGGTAAAGATAAAGGCGAAGCGCCAATTGTGGACATTCCAAAAGCGACTAGTGCAACCCTAGATAGCTCAAATTTGCAGATTGTAAATAAAGAAACAAGTACATTACTAAATGGCAAATCAACAGTATTAGTAGAAGTTAATAACGGCGTAATTGAAAGCAAAATCGATGAGGCCGCTAAAACGAACACCATCGGCATAAATAAAAGCATTCAGGTCCTAGTGAAAGATACTAAGTCGGATGTTGTAAATGTTGAACTGACAGGAGACATAGTAAAAAAACTGGCAGATAAGCAGTTTGACCTATCGATTAAACGAGAGAATGTGGAATATATTATTTCTGCGGAAGCGTTCTCTATCACAAATGTTGCAAAAGAACTAGGTCTTCAAGATAAGAATCTAAATGAAATAAAACTTGAAGTTAAAATTGTAAAGCTCGATGAAACGGTGACTTCTAAATATAAAGCATCGGCTAAAGCGAATGGTGCTGAAATCATAGTATCTCCTATCTCCTTTGAGATTGTTGCAAAAGTGATTAGAGTTGATGGTACTGAAAAAACTGTAGAAATCAGCAAGTTCAATAATTATACTCAGAGGGTATTTGAAATACCTAAAAACTTAGACTCGAGTAAAATAACAACAGGCGTTATATTCAATGCAGATGGGACTTATAGCCACATACCGACTGAAATAGTTCAGAAGAACGGTATATGGTATGCAAATTTAAAATCTCTGACGAACTCTGAGTATGCAGTCATTTGGAATCCTATTTCTGTAGCTTCGGTAGAAAATCACTGGGCAAAAGCTGCTGTAAATGAAATGGCTTCGAAATTGATTATTGATAAGCCAGAGAGTTTTGAACCCAATAAAGCCATTACGCGAGGTGATTTTGCATCGTATATAGTGAGTGCGTTAGGAATCTATAGAGAAGACTCGAATTTAGTGAATAACTTTAAAGATATCAGTAAAAATCAAAAAAGTGCTCAAGCGATTTTAATTGCAAATCATTATGGTATCATTTCTGGATATAAAGATGGGACGTTTAAACCAGACCACCTTATTACGAGAGAAGAAGCGATGGTGATGTACTTGAAGGCAATGAAACTCACGAAACTTGTCGGAACTGAATCAGAAAGATATCAACAATATTCCGATTATCAAAATGTGAGTAACTGGGCAAAACTTTCAGTGAAAGAGGTTCTAGCTGCTCGTGTATTTAGTGGCGTCAGCTCAACCTCAATATCTCCAAAATCTGAACTGACTTATGCCGAAGCGGCGCAAGCTATTAAAAATCTTTTAATAAAGTCTAACTTAATAAAAGAATAATATGATCATAGAGCCCCCTTCATAGAAGTTGATATGGAGGGGGTTTTGTTGAAAAAAAATTAACAAACCGAAAAATTTCTGCTTGGCATCCTATTATTTTGGTATCAATAGTAGTGACTGAAAAAATATAAAGGAGGTCAATCATGAATATCGAATTAAGTGAAGCTACGCTCCCTACGAGGATTGGGGCCTATCTTCAAGAAAAGGCCCCAAATGGTGAATTAAGTACATATGAGAAGGATATTCGGGCTATGTGCCTGTATGCTGAAACTTATGACAGTGTTGAAACTACCTTAGATAGTTATTTTAGCCTAGAACGTCAGGACAATTCTATTTATAGAGAGCAAATTCAGACCCTCTTTTGTAATTTGTGTCAGAAAGGGCTGTACCCTGAAATTACATACTTTGACAATTTAGACTATGAGGTATATCAACTAAGCGATGCCTTTGAAAAATACTATGATCTCTATGCAGACCATTGTAGTGGAAAGCCATCTCTTATAAAAAAAAGATTAGAACATCT
>JBGSUZ010000424.1:0-13330 GCA_041753235.1 Acidaminobacteraceae bacterium | reverse complement strand
TTCCCCGCACCAGCTCATGAATGAAGTGCTGCTGGTGCGGGTGTATAGTGAGTTTAGGATTATGAAGTGTGAACCGTATCATAAGTGAGTGCGATATTTATTTAGGTAACACAAACTGATATAAATATTGTGAAATATATTAATAAGATGATCGGCCGCATTCGAACGCGGTCGATTTTTTTATATAGAGACAATGACTAAAAAGCTATATACAGCTGTTGAATGTCTTTTTAGATATGGTACAATATAATTGACCGTGGTCGAATTGTTATTCGACCTTTGTGATGTGTTTGGTTTACGAGGTGATTTGATGATTGATATTTTAAGCATACTGATGAATGGTGAAACAAAGTACATCGAGTTTAAAGAAAAATACTCTAAAACGATATTAAAAACTGTATCTGCATTTTCAAATTACCATGATGGTAAAATCATGGTTGGTATTTCGGATGACGGTCATGTTTTAGGTGTTGAAAAGCCGAATGAAGTGCGATTGAGTATTGAAAATACAATCAATGATAGTATTAAACCGAGACCTAATTATGAAATTGAAATGGTAGCTATTGAAAATAGAAACGTACTTGTTATTTCGATTTTCAAAGGTTATCAAACACCATATGTTCTTGACCGGAAAGCTTACAAACGATCAGATACTTCCACAGTAGAAATAGACAAGTATGAATATGATGAACTTGTACTTCTAGGTAGAAATTTAGCATATGAAGAACTTGAATATATGGGGGGAAATCTTAAATTTAGAAATTTAGAAAGATTACTGGCAGATAAGCTTGGGATAGCAGAAGTAAGCAAAGATATCCTGAAATCACTTGAACTCATTCAAAATGAAAAATACACAAATGCTGCAGCAATCGTTGCAGATTCGAATTTGTTTGTGGATAGAGGTATGGATTTTATTTGCTATGGTGATCAATCGTTGATGACATTCAAAGACAGAATAAATTTGAAGTCGGTTTCCGTTATAGAAGAATTTGAAACTGCGATGTTATTCTATAAAAAGCATATAAATCAAGGGGACATGATAAAAGGTGCATACAGGGAGTCGTTTGACGAAGTGCCCGAAGAAGCCTACAGAGAGGCGGTGGCAAACGCAATTATCCATAGGGATTACAGTAAAAGAGGAAATAATAGAGTCGAGATTTTTGAAGATCGAATTGAGATAACCTCAATCGGCGGATTGCCAGTGGGAATTTCAAAAGAAGAATACTTAAATGGCAATTTTTCGAATGCTAGAAATAGAATAATTGCAGATATATTTTTAAGATGCAAAATTATTGAGAAAATGGGAACGGGCGTTAGAAGGATAAAATATGTCTATAGTTTATTTGAACAAAGCCCTGAGTTCAAAGTGTTTGACAACTCGATTCAGGTCATTCTTCCAAAATTGAGTATGACAGCAAAAATCAATGCAAAGCAAATCAACTTGACAATGGAAGAAGAAAAATTGCTAAACTATATTAAGTCAACAAAGGGGATAAGTCGCGTAGATATTGAAAAATATATGGGTATCGGCAAGACTAAAGCAACTAATCTATTAAATGGATTAATGGATAAAGGTGCAGTTATCAAAATAGGTGTTGGCAAAAATACAAAGTATAAATGTAAATAGAGTATATAATAAACACCAAAAATCCAGGAGCTAAAAAATGATCAAATTTAGATACTTAGCCGTTGCATACTTAGAAAATAACAATAAAACACTAATGATGAAAAGAAATGGACACTTAAAAATCGCAACTAATCTCTGGGCTGCTATTGGTGGGCATATTGAACAAGACGAACATATTTCGCCCGAAATAGCCTGTTACAGAGAAATTTTAGAAGAAACCGGAATTGAAAAACATGAAATTCAGGACTTAAAACTGACTTATATTATCATGCGAATTAAGCATAATGAAATTAGAGTTCAATATGTTTTCAGAGGAAAAACAGACAAAGTGGATTTAATTGAATGCGAAGAAGGCAGTCTACATTGGATTGACAATGAGAAGTTGAACACATTGGACACTACTTTTACAACAAAAGAGACATTTGCGGCGTTTTCAAAAAATAAGAAAAATGATTCGATAAAAGTAGGTGTTGTTGAAGTGAAAAACAATGTTCCTTGTATGAAATGGTCAACCATTGAAGATTGGGACAACCCTAACTTCATATAACCAAAGAGAATCCCCATTAAACAATTCAAGTTTCGGTAATGCAAGTTACCGAAACTTTTTTTTATTTTTTGTATGATAAAAGGGTACAAACTAAAACGATGGGCAATTGCATGACGCCATTGCCAAAAATGAATGGGGGTATACACATGAAGCTGTCAAAACAGCAGATGAATCAGTGGCTAGAGTTTCTAAACAGCACAGGTGAGGTTTATGGACCAGTCCTCAAGCCGGGCGGCGGCAGTTTTTCAGAGGTCGACAGAATCGTCTATGGCAAAATAGATGTCATAGAAAATTTGGTGACGGATCAAAAATCTTATTTTTCGCCTAAAGAACTAGCATTTCCAACGAGAGAAACCTTGTTCTATTTCGAAGGTCAGCAGGCAAGAACCCCTGAGCTTTCGGAAACACCTATCTATGTTTTCCTCAGAGCTTGCGACATTGCGGGCATGGACAGGCTAGATGAAATATTTTTGAACAATGGGCCGGTAGAAGACCCTTATTATAAACGTAGAAGAGATAGAATCCAAACCATTTTAATGGGTTGCAGCGACAGTTTTGACAGCTGTTTTTGCGTCTCAATGGGCACAAACAAGACAAATGCTTATGATGCGGCTATTTCAGTAGACGCTGAGGGTGTTTCGCTTAAGTTCCATAGTGCTAGGATGGCGCTTCATGAAGCTTCATTGCTCGATGCTGGCGGGGTTCAAAGTGAATTTGAGCCGGCATTTGTAACTGAAAATCCTGTCAGCGTCAAAGTACCATATGTCGGTTCGGTCAACAAAGACGACTTTAACGACCCACTCTGGCAGCCGTACAGCAGTCGCTGCATAGCTTGTGGTCGTTGCAATACGTCTTGTCCGACATGCAGTTGTTTCACCATGCAAGACGTAGCATTTTCAGGCGGCGTCATGGGTGAACGTAGAAGACGTTGGGCAAGCTGTCATGTTAAAAACTATACCACTATGGCAGGTGGTCACGAATTCAGAAAAGCAAACGGCGAAAAAATGCGCTTCAAGACCCTGCATAAAATCAACGACTACCATAAGCGCTTTGACAAGCACATGTGTGTCGGCTGTGGTCGTTGTGACGACGTGTGTCCAGAGTACATTTCATTTGCCAAGTGCATTAATAAACTGAGCGAAGTCGTAGAAAAAAGGGAGGCAGCAAGTCATGAATAATCAACCTTATGCATTTTTCCCAGCTAAAATTCTGTCTCTCTACGATGAAACCTCAATCGACAGAACATTCGAGTTAGAATATACTGGCGACGTTGAAATAGGTCAGTTTTTTCAAGTTTCAGTTCCGGGTGTAGGTGAAGCACCTATTTCCATTAGCGAATACAAAGAAGGTCACTTGTTTATGACCATTCGCCGAGTGGGTCGGGTTACAGACGTGATTTTTAATTTAAAAGCGGGTGACAATCTGTTTCTGAGAGGGTCATACGGCAATGGATTTCTAGTAGAGAATTTCAAAGATTCACCTGTCACTGTTATTGCTGGCGGCACAGGCCTTGCACCAGTGAGAGGGTTGGTAGAAAGGCTGTCATTATCATCGGCTGAGGGGCTTGAATTATTGGTGGGCTTCAAATCTATGGGGGACAGGCTCTTTATAGACACGTTAAACCAATGGGAAAAGCGCTTTAAGGCCTTGGTGACGCTAGACAAAGAAGAAGAAGGTTGGTCAGGGCTAAGTGGTCTTGTGACGACGCACATGGACAGACTTAGTTTTGAAGACAAAAATATTAGGAAATACGTAGTTGTTGGCCCGCCAATCATGATGAAATTTGTAACCTTAGAACTGCTCAAACGTCAGGTGCCAGAAGATAATATTGTCGTATCATTTGAACGCAATATGAGCTGCGGCATTGGTAAATGCGGGCACTGTAAGATAGATGAAACCTATGTCTGCCTCGAAGGGCCAGTATTCAACTACACCAAAGCCAAGCACTTGATCGATTAGGAGGCGCGCCATGTCAGTCAATAGAAAACAAGTTGTTAAAAATGCATTTAGAGTTACGAAAACCAGAGGCAAAACAGCCCTTAGAATTCGTGTGCCGGGTGGTCATTTGGAAACCAGATACTTCGATTTGATTAAGCGGATCGCTGACGAATACGGCAATGGCACGGTGCATATGACGACCCGTCAAGGATTTGAGATACCGGGTATAGATTTTGAAAAAATGGAAGAGATTAATACACAAATTAAGCCACTCCTTGAAATGCTTAGACCTAGTTTTGATGTAGACGACCACGGGTACCCAGCGGCGGGAACTAGAAATATTTCTGCCTGCGTTGGAAACCGAGTTTGTCCATTTGCCAACGACGATACGACTAAGCGAGCAGCACAACTTGAGCGTAGTGTATACCCGCATGACCTGCACTTTAAAATTGCAGTTACAGGCTGTCCAAATGATTGTATCAAAGCCCATATGCAGGATTTTGGAATTCTATGTACCACAGAACCTCAGTATGAAGTTTCTAAGTGTATCAGTTGCAATGCCTGTGTTGAAAACTGTGAGAAACGGGTGACAGGCGCCCTTGAAATGAAGGAATTCGACATCGTTAGAGATGCGCACCGCTGTATTGGTTGTGGTGAGTGTGTCATGAAGTGTCCGACAGGGGCGTGGTCACGGAGCGAAAAACCTTATTACAGAATGGTCATTATGGGCAGAACGGGTAAGAAAAACCCGCGTATTGCTATGCCGTTCGTGAAGTGGGCGAGTTTTGAAGTCGTTGAAGCTATTATCAAAAATACCTACGATTTCGTTGACCGCTATATTGACAGAGACCTGCCAAAAGAACATATTGGCTATATAGTCGACAGAGAAGGCTACCAAAAATTTAAGGAAGAAGTTCTGGCTGGTGTTGAACTCAATCCAGAAATTCAAATAGCCTCCCACATTGACTTTGGCGGTTACCTTTACAAATCGGATTCAAACTTTTAGGAGGATAAGCCATGAGCATACCATTTTCATTAGAAGACTTGCTACAAGTATTGATTGCCCTTGAGCAAAACGGCGCAGCGATTTACAGCCAATTAAGCAAAGATGCAAAAGACATTGAGACAATGAAACTTTTTGCCCATTTGAGTGAACAGGAAAAGCAACATCAGTTACTCTATGAGTCATGGAGTGAGGCCCATTTTGATTCTCAGCCAATCGATGCGGAATATGCTCAGTATTTGACGGTACTTGTCAAAGAGACCTTTAAAGTGCTTGAAACTGTTGGTACTGCATCGCTTGATTATCATGCAGGCCTTGCGCTAGCAAAGACGCTGGAAAAAGATACCCTTCTATTTTTAAGTGAGTGCAACCGCCTTGTGAGTGGCAATAATAAGGCGCAAATTGAGCAGATCAAGGATGAAGAACGTAGGCATTTGAAGTTGTTGTATGAACTGGGGTAAGTAGTTAGCAAAAAAATATGAGTTGATAATATCCGCCTTTCTACAAAATTTTCTTGATGTGTGCAAAATTGTCCCGCTTTACAGCCCCCAAAACGGGATATATAATAGACGAGAAATTTCCACACAGAGAGAATACAACATTTGAGAAAGGCGGTAGAACATTCAATGATTAAAATAGACTATAGAAAAGCGGCGGTTACTCCGGATGAAGTGGCTCAATTAGCACCTTTTGTACGCACGGCGGCAGAAATACTTGAAAATAATACAGGCGCAGGCAATGACTTCACAGGCTGGGTAAAACTACCTGAACTCATTGACCAAGAAGAACTCACTCGGGTTAAAGCAGCTGCAGAGAAAATTGCTGCTGAGAGTGAACTACTCGTGGTCGTTGGTATTGGCGGTTCGTACCTAGGCGCACGCGCGGCTATCGAAGCTTTAACGCACTCATTCCACAATATGCTAGATTCGGGCAAGCGCAAGCGCCCTATCGTTTTATATGCAGGCAATAACATCAGCGGAAAATACTTAAAAGAACTTTTCGACTTATTCGAAGGTAGAGAAGTAAGTATCAACGTTATTTCTAAATCGGGTACAACAACTGAACCAGCAGTGGCTTTCAGAGCTATAAAGAAATACATGGAAGAGCGCTACGGCAAAGAAGGCGCTAAGTCGAGAATCTACGCGACAACAGACAAAGCAAGAGGTGCACTCAAAACTTTGGCAGACGCAGAAGGCTATGAAACGTTCGTTATTCCAGACGATGTAGGCGGTCGTTTCTCAGTACTCACACCAGTTGGGTTACTACCTATCGCAGTAGCTGGCATAGATGTGGATGAACTTTTAAGAGGGGCAAAAGACGCAGTAAGTCTTTACTCAAAGCCTTCACTTGAAGAAAACCCATGTTACACGTATGCGGCGGTTAGAAATGCGCTTTACAACAAGGGCAAGCAAGTAGAACTGCTTGTTAACTATGAGCCATCTATGCACTTCTTTGCAGAGTGGTGGAAACAGCTCTTCGGTGAGAGTGAAGGTAAGGACAACAAAGGCTTATTCCCTGCGGCAGTGGATTTCTCTACAGACCTCCACTCAATGGGTCAATACGTTCAAGACGGTCTTCGTATGATTTTTGAAACGGTTATTAATGTGAAAGATACAGGGGTAGACCTTGCCATTGAGAATGACAAGGACAACTTAGACGGTCTTAACTTCTTAACAGGTAAAGCACTCAGCGAAGTCAACCAAAAAGCATTTGAAGGTACATTACTGGCTCATGTAGACGGCGGAACACCTAACATTATTATTGAAGTACCTGAACTAACACCGTATTACTTTGGTCAACTCGTGTACTTCTTCGAGAAGGCTTGCGGTGTAAGTGGTTACATGCTTGGTGTGAATCCATTTGACCAGCCGGGTGTTGAAGCATACAAGAAAAATATGTTTGCGCTTCTTGGCAAGCCGGGTTATGAAGCATTGGCGGCTGAGCTTAACGAGCGACTTAAGTAAGCAAAGTATCTATTACTCCAGTATTTAATAGAATTTTCAAGATAAGGTTCGCTACGACCCGAATGAGGGTATAAACGTAGCGAACCTTTTTTGTTGACCACTTGTGCACTCCAATGCTATAATTTATGCAAACGATTGCACAAAATGGCTTAATGAGAGCCTTTCGAGGCGTTAAAAAATTGATTTTTCTAATGTATGAGAAAGAGGTGTTTGAATGAATTATCACGCGCTATTACACGAACCCAAAACCCAATTAGGTTTTGCCAACCCAGGCGGCAACATCACCCTCAGAATGCGTACGGCACACAATGACGTAAAAGTGGTGACGCTGATTCACGGTGACAAGTATTTGATGAACGGAGAAACGCAGGAGTGGAAAGGCTGTCAGCACATAGAGATGGCTTTACTATGTACAGATGGCATGTTTGACTACTATGAAGCGGTTGTAAGAGCACCCTATAATCGTTTAGCGTATTACTTTGAGATAGAAGGCAAACACCATAAGAAATGCTACTACACAGAGTGGGGCGCTTCTGAGAGCATTAACAAAAAAGAGCTTGATCTGATGTTCTTTAACTTCCCATACGTCAACAAAGAGGACATTCACGAAATTCCAAAGTGGGTTGAAACAGCAGTTTTCTATCTCATTTTCCCTGAGCGTTATGATAATGGTGACAAAACTAACGACCCGAAAGGCGTTGTACCTTGGGATTCTATGCCGACTAGAGACAACTTCTTTGGCGGTGACTTGAAGGGTATTATCAATCACGTGGATCACTTGGCTGACCTCGGCATCAATGCTATTTACATGACGCCGCTCTTTGAATCGCCTTCAAACCACAAGTACAATACGACAGACTATTTCAAAATAGACCCTGAATTTGGTACCTTGGAAGATCTCAAGGAGTTAGTCGCAAAATGCCATGCAAAGGGAATCAAAGTCGTGCTGGATGCGGTATTTAATCATTCAGGCTTCCAATTTGCCCAGTTCCAAGACGTAGTGAAGAATGGAGATGAGTCAAGGTATAGAGACTGGTTCCACATTCATAACTTTCCAGTCAGTGCAAGTCCTTTAGGTTATGAAGCTTTTGGTTTTGAAGCGTATATGCCAAAGCTTAATACTGGTAATCCAGAAGTAATCGATTACTTATGCAAGGTAGCAAAGTATTGGATAGAAGAAGCAGACATAGATGGCTGGCGTTTGGATGTGGCTAATGAAGTGGATCATGAGTTCTGGAGAACCTTTAAAAAGCAAGTGCGTAGTGTTAAAAAGGACGCTTACATTGTAGGAGAAATTTGGCATAACGCCAAGCCTTGGCTTTTAGGAGAGCAATTTGACGGCGCTATGAACTACCCGTTCACAAGAGCCTGTCTTAATTACTTTGCTTATGGCAACACGGACACAGAAACCTTCAAACGCCTCATTAATGCGACTTACGTTCGCAATACCACAGAGGCTAACAAGGGTATGTTGAATATTTTAGACAGCCACGACACACCACGTTTCCTAACAAGAGCAGAGGGCAAGCTCGGCAGACTTAAGCTAGCGGCACTTTTCCAAATGAGTTTTGTCGGTGCGCCTAGCATTTATTACGGCACTGAGATAGGCATGGAAGGCGCGGGTGACCCAGACTGCAGAAGGCCAATGAATTGGGATGAGTCCACCTGGAATCAAGAAATTTACAGCTTCTATAAAGAAATTATTCACCTTAGAAAAACGAGAACATCCATGACTTCTGAAAAAATTGAGTGGGTTGAGGCAGACAACGAGCATATACTTGCCTATATCAAGCATGGTCGCAAAGATAGTACCTTGATTATTATGAATAACAGCGATAAAAAAGTAAAAGCAGAAGTGAAGCGTCATGGCATCTGTGAAAGCAGTTTCATGACTGGAAATGGCAAATTCAAATCACATAAAAACACCATAGACGTTGAAATCAAGCCATTCGAATTTTTGATATTTAATTTAGAAAATTAGTTTTGACAGAACGAATAGGGTATATTATAATTAGTTTGTGCAAACGGTTGCAAAACAAATGTTAATCATTTTGAACTTGGAGGGAAAACCATGAAAAAAAGATTATTAAGCTTAATGGTCATTACTACGATGGTGTTTGGCCTTACAGCATGCGGCAGCAAACCAGCAGCAACAACACCAGACGCGCCGGCTGATGAAACAGCAGGTGGTACATTAACACCTGAAGAGGGCGCTAGCCTTGTTGTTTGGGAGAGTCAAGGTCCAGAAAATGAATTCATGAAAATGGTAGCAGAAGAATTCACTAAGAAATACAATGTACCAGTAACGGTAGAAGAAGTAGGCGCAGTTGATGCTAAAGCAAGAATGGCACAAGATGGTCCTGCTGGCGTAGGTGCAGACGTATTTGCAGCACCACATGACCACACGGGTGAACTTGTATCATCAGGTCTTATCATTGAAAACTCAAACTTCGGTGATCGTATTAAAAAAGAATTCATGACAGCAGCTGTAGACGGTCTTTCATACGAAGGTAAAGTTTACGGTTACCCAACAGCAATTGAAACATATGCATTATTCTACAACAAAGATGTTTTCCCTACAGCACCAAAATCTTACGATGAAATCATCGCAAAAGCTAAAGAGTTCAATAATCCTAAAGAAAATAAATATACATTTATGTGGGACATTGGTAACGCTTACTACTCACATAGCTTCATCGCTGGCGGCGGCGGTTACATTTTCGGCGACGGTGGCACTAACAAAGATGATGTTGGTATAGACAGCGCAGGCGCTATTGCAGGTGCAAACAGCATGTTAGCGCTTAAAGAAATTCTTCCTGTCAATGCAGCAGACGCTACAACACAAATCATGGAAGGTCTTTTCGATGAAGGTAAAATCGGCGCAATGATTGATGGTCCTTGGGCTGTTGAAGGCAGAAAAACTGCTGGCGTAAACTTTGGTGTTGTTAAGTTACCAGTTCTTCAAGATGGTAAACAACAATCTTCATTCTCAGGCATTCGTTCACTTTTCGTAAGCGCATACTCTAAGTATCCAGATGCAGCACAGCTTTTCGCTGACTTCGCAACTTCTGAAGACATGCTTCTTAAGCGTTTCGAAAAAACTAGCCAAATCCCACCAATGCTTTCACTCATGGATGCAGAGCAAATCAAATCAAATGAGTTCGTAATGCCTTTCGTAGAACAAGCTCAATTTGCAGTTCCAATGCCTTCTATCCCACAAATGGGTCTTGTATGGACACCTTACGGTGCGGCATTCTCGTCAATGTGGAATGATGGTGTATCTGCCGAAGAAGCACTTAAAGCTTCTGCAGAAACTGTAAGAGAAGCGATTGCATCTCAAAAATAGTTTAGGTTAAGTCCTATTAGAACAGATTAATTTCATCTACAGTACACTACATGAGAAAGTTTAGTCCTTTGCCTTCGTGTAAAGGGCTAGACTTTTAATTATCTCAGCAAATGGGAGGAAGCATATGGAAAAGGCAAAAAGATCGGCCATTCTGTCTGCTCTATTCATGGGACTAGGCCAGTTTTTCAATAAAGAATGGACAAAAGGGATCCTATTCCTTCTGATAGAAGCAGTTACGTTATTGAATATCCAGTATTTAATTTATTCTATCTATGGTTTAATAACCTTAGGTGACACACCTCAAAAGGTAGTTAAAGGCATTAAAATTGGTGACCACTCCATCAATATGATGGTTGACGGCATCATTGCAATTTTTATTCTAATTATTATTTTAGGTTTCTATTATCTCAATATCAAAGACGCTTACAGAAGTGCAAAAGTTATTGAAACAGGGAAAAAACCACTTAATGGATTAGCATATATTCATTCGTTATGGGACAAATACTTCCCATACATTATGACCACACCATCGTTTTTATTCACGGTATTCTTTATTTTACTACCAATAATATTTACGATTTCAGTGGCATTTACCAACTACTCAAGCCCAAATCACTTGCCACCGGGCAAGCTTGTAGACTGGGTAGGTTTAGAGAATTTTGTCAGCTTGGCAAATCTGAAAATATGGAACTCAACGTTCCTGCAGGTTGGTCTATGGACGCTTATCTTTGCCGTTATTACAACGGTTGTGAATTACTTTGTAGGGCTTCTCTTAGCACTGCTCATCAATTCACAGGGCGTTAAACTCAAAAGACTCTGGCGTACGATTTTCATTTTACCTTATGCCATTCCGGCCTTTATTTCCTTACTGGTCATGAGACTCATGTTCAGCGGCCCGGGTCCGGTTAACAACGCACTTGCAGCAATAGGCCTGTCAAAACTACCATTCTTCACAGATCCGATGATGGCGAAGTTTATGGTATTGGCAATTAACCTATGGGTTGGGGCACCTTACTTCATGGCACTCATGGCGGGCGTTCTTACGAACATTGATAAGTCCCTTTATGAAGCTGCTGAAATTGACGGTGCAACTAAAATACAACAGTTCTTTAAAATCACTTTGCCAATGGTATTGTTCCAAACCATGCCACTGCTGATTATGACATTTGCTTATAACTTCAACAATTTCGGTGTTATCTACCTGCTTACAGATGGTAACCCAGTCAACAACAAATTCAAATACGCAGGGGACACAGATATCCTGATTTCATGGATATACAAAATGACCAAGGATCAAAACCAATTCCATATGGCATCGGTTATCACCATTGTTCTATTTGTCTTCGTTTCCCTCGTGTCTCTGTACAGCTTTAGCCATACAAAATCCTTCAAAGAGGAGGACATGATGTAATGAAGAAAAAAGGTTCGCACTATATTGGAAAAGTAGCAACTTATGCGCTACTTGTATTTATCAGCATTGTTATTTTAATGCCGGTTATCTGGATTGTACTCGCGTCCTTCAATAGCGGGACTAGTCTTTTCAGTTCTTCACTCATTCCCAAGGAGCCAACGCTGATTCACTACAAGAATCTATTTACAAAAACCCAGTTTCCACTCTGGTATATGAATACGCTTAAAATTGCGACAATCAATATGATAGTTTCTGTTATTTTGACCACAATGTCTGCGTATGTTTTCTCAAGATTCAAGTTCAAAGGCAGACGTTCAGCGCTTATGACGATGATGATTCTTCAAATGTTTCCATCGTTCTTAGCCATGACAGCTATCTATATCATGATTACTAAGATTGGTCTTATGAACACGCATTGGGGCTTAATCCTCGTTTACGCTGGTGGTCAAATTCCTTATAACACTTGGTTATGTAAGGGCTACTTTGACGGTATTCCACATAGTTTAGATGAAGCGGCTAAAATTGACGGCGCTTCTAACATGACCATTTTTACAAAGATTATTATGCCTTTGGCAAAACCAATCGTTGTCTTTGTTGCTCTGACTAACTTCATGGGCCCTTGGTTTGACTTCATATTCCCGCAAATCATTTTAAGAAGAGCGGAAAGCAAGACGGTTGCCATGGGATTATTTGAATGGGTTCAAAAACAACAAAATGCAAACTTTACCATGTTTGCAGCTGGCGCTATATTAGTAGCCGTTCCAATTACTATTTTGTTTGTGTTCTTACAAAAACATATTGTCGAAGGCCTTTCACAAGGTGCTGTAAAAGGCTAGAGAGCACTTGATTCCTTGGTTTGATGATAATATAATGAGTTCATGCGCTTGCGTAGCCAAAAGGCCGTGCAGGCGCTTCTCAAAATTAACACAACTTTCATATAGCATGAAAGCTGTGTATTTGACCAATTCGAATGGGAAGTGATAAAATGCCAATTACTATTAAAGAAGTTGCTAAAATGGCTGGAGTTTCTCCTTCGACCGTTTCAAGAGTTATTGCAGATAATCCTAAAATCAGTGCGGAAACCAAAAAACGGGTCAACGAGGCGATGGAAGTCCTCAACTATCACCCGAATGCGATTGCAAGAAGCCTTGCCAATAAGTCAACGCGTACGCTTGGACTTATTTTGCCGAATACAGATGAAGACTTATTTGTAAATCCCTTCTTTATTCAAGTCATGCGTGGTATTTCCTTGTACGCCCAGAAAAAGGGCTATTACATTATGTATACCTACAGTGACCACGAGGATGAGGAAGTCAAGTTCATAAAAAATCTGATTAACAGTAAATGGGTGGATGGGTTTATACTGACAACGGCTAGAAAAGATGATAAGTGTATTTCCTATTTGAAGGAAGTCGATCATCCGTTTGTAGTTATAGGAAGACCCGAAAACATTGAAAATACCCTTTGGGTAGACAATGACAACTTCCATGCCAT
>JBGSUZ010000423.1:0-4817 GCA_041753235.1 Acidaminobacteraceae bacterium | reverse complement strand
AACTGTGCGGACATCTGCCCAGCTAAAAACAAAGCGCTCATCATGAAGCCACTTGACACACAAGTGCCTACAGAAAAGCCTAACTGGGATTACCTCGTTGAGCTTCCTGTTAAAGACGAGTTCATGCCGCTTACAACTGTAAAAGGCAGCCAGTTTGCACAACCGCTCTTCGAATTCTCAGGCGCATGTGCAGGTTGTGGTGAAACACCTTACATCAAGGTTGTTACACAACTCTTCGGTGACAGAATGATGATTGCAAACGCTACAGGTTGTTCTTCAATCTGGGGTGGTTCTGCACCTGCAACACCTTATACTAAGAATGCAGCAGGCAAAGGTCCAGCTTGGGCTAACTCACTCTTCGAGGACAATGCTGAATTCGGTTACGGTATGGCTCTTGGCGAAAACGCTATCAGAAAGCAAATGGCTGACAGTGCTAAAGAACTTATCGACTTAGGCGTTTCTGCGGACGTAACAGCTGCATTCACTAAGTGGGTAGAAGTTATGGAAGATGGTAAAGCTTCTAAAGCAGCTACTATCGACGTATTAAATGTTCTTAACACTAAAGCTGACGGCAAAGGTGCTGAACTTCTTAAGTACTTCGAAAACCACAAGGACTTCCTCATCAAGAAATCACAATGGATTCTTGGTGGCGACGGTTGGGCTTACGACATCGGCTTCGGCGGTCTTGACCACGTTCTTGCATCAGGCGAAAATGTAAACATTCTTGTATTCGATACAGAAGTTTACTCAAATACAGGTGGCCAATCTTCTAAATCAACGCCAACAGGCGCAGTTGCTAAATTCGCTGCTGCTGGTAAGAGAATGAAGAAGAAAGACCTTGGTATGATTGCTGCAACTTACGGTTACGTATATGTTGCACAAGTATCTATGGGCGCTGACAAGAACCACTTCATGAAAGTTCTTCTTGAAGCAGAAGCTTATGATGGTCCATCACTTATCATTGCTTACGCACCATGTATTGCTCATGGTATCAAGCAGGGTATGGGAAGAACTCAAAACAGATCAAAAGAAGCTGTTGAGTCAGGTTACTGGCACCTTTGGAGATTCAACCCAACGCTCAAAGAGGAAGGCAAGAATCCATTCACACTCGATTCTAAAGAGCCAACTATGAGCTTCAATGAGTTCATCATGGGCGAAGCAAGATACACACAACTTAAGAGTGAGTTCCCAGAAGTTGCAGATGCACTCTTCGAAAAAGCAACTGCAGAAGCAACTGACAGACTCAAAGGTTATCAAAGAATGGCTAAAATGGAGTTCTAATTTAGAACGACAAGTTAGCTGTATATAGAACATCCCTGTTTTAGACTGATCATCTAAAGCAGGGATGTTTTTTTATGCTGCTAAAATTTACGTTAGACGTTTACTATTTTGAAACCCTTTCGAGGTGATGACCATATACAATTAGGGTATAAGAAAGGTGGTATAAAAATGAATAAGAGAAATATAGTCATTGTGGCGGTTGCCATTATATTTACAATAGTCGGCTGGGCATCTGGTTGGGTATTTGCAGACAAAAGTGAAAAGGAAAAATTGAGTGAACAGTTGCAACTCCCTAAAAACTATTACATTCAGGGTATTCGTAATGGCGACCTCAGTGGGGATGGTAAAACGGATACGGTCGTGGTCTATGGTCATAAAGAAAACGCGGACGATTGGTTTTCTGATCAAATCAATGTGGCGCTAATAGATGGGGCGACTCAGGCGGTCAAGAAGTCACAAATGAAGGATTTTTCTGGGTATGAGCCTCAAATTAAAGTGCTTACAGACTTTAACGGCGACCAGAAAGCCGATGTATTTTTAGCTGCCAATACCGGCGGGTCTGGCGGTTATTCCAGTTATGCCATCATCGACTTTGGTCAAAATACGGCACAGAATATACTTACACCAGATGTAGCAGAGGGTCTAGCTATTAAAGGTAAATACAGAGATGGGCTCAAAGCAGACATAGAACTGGTAGATACAGGGGAGCGCTTCAACATCGATATAAGTGCTCAGAAAGCTTTTTATTTAGAAACTAAAATGTACAATGACTCTGGAAAATTTATTGGAGACCAAGGGGATAGGGGTGCTCTTAATGAAATATTCGGCTATCCGTTCAGCTTATTAGAAGCTGTGGACGTGAATGGCGATGGTGTTAGTGAACTGATGGGAACTCAGAGATTAATTGGGACAAACAATGTGGAGCGCCTGTCTCATGTAGACAGCGTCCTTCAATATAAAAATGGCAAATGGCAGTGCATTGAGGCGTCTTATAGAACCTATATTCGTTAAGGAAGTGGCAGTATGGCATATAAAGTACTCATCATTGAAGATGAATTGAATATCAGGCGCTATTTGCAATTGAGTCTCAAAAATGCAGGTTATTTGGTGTTAGAGGCAGCTAGTGGTGAAGAGGGCTTTAAAAAGGCAGAGTGGGAACGGCCTCAGGTGGTTTTATTAGACGTGGGATTACCAGGTGTAGACGGCTTTACAGTGTGTAAACAACTCAGAACCCTAAATGAGGACATGGGCATTATTTTGCTAACGGCGCGCTCACTTATGGAAGATAAGTCAGAAGGGTTTGCGGCGGGTGCAGACGACTACTGTGTCAAACCCTGTGATGTACGAGAAATAAAAATGCGCATTGATGCATTGATTAGGCGCATGGGTCTGGAAATGGCAACGGATGAGCCAGAGCCGCTGATTCAGGGGATTTATAAGCTAGATTTGGTGGCTCATGAATTTTATAATGAGGGGCAGTTGGTCAATTTATCGCCAACAGAGTTTGCGCTGCTGCACCTCCTTATGGAGCACCCTGGGCGGGCATTTAGCAGAGATGAACTGCTTAACCGAATTTGGGGGCTAAATTACGAGGGCGACCCGAAGGTAGTTGATGTGTTTATACGGCGTCTTCGCGTTAAAATGGAGGACGTGGACGGGCATAACCCGATTGAGACGGTCTGGGGAAAAGGTTATCGCTGGCATTTGCCAGCTATTTTAGGAAGGACGATGGGCGATGAAATTTAAACATATTCGCAATCAATTCACCCTCTATTATGTTTTGTTGATTTGCCTGAGCGTGTTGCTGTTTGAAGCTTTAATTATCGGTTATTCGGGCATTTTTTTCTACAATCAGGTGGAGATTCAGCTGAAAGGCGAATTAGTGCCCTTGGCGCAAAGTCTGCAAAAATCCCTTCAGAGCCAATCTTTGTCCGCTACCCTTGGCGCGAATTCTGACCTATTTGCTAAAAATACAGGTTATGAGGTACAGGTCTATGATGAACAGGGACAAATGCTCATTTATACTTACGGTCAGTGGGAAAAAAACGGTATTCTGTCACCAGATGTTCAAGGGGCGCTTAGTGGGCAACAGCAGGCGTGGCAGGGAAGGCTTTCAGACGGACGTAAAATGATGACGGTTAGCAGTCCGTTGCTTCAAAATGGTCAGATTAGGGGCGTGGTTCGACTGTTGGCGCCACTGGCGGCGGTGGATCAGCAAGTTCAGCGTATGGCCCTTTACTTCTTCGGTATAGGTTTGTTGGTGATTCTGGTAACGAGCGTTGGTGCTTATGTGCTGGCAGATACGGTAACGACGCCAATTTTGAACTTAATACGCGTAACACGGCGTATGAGTGCGGGTGATTTTTCGGTTAAGGCCATCCCTGTCTATGCCGATGAAATTGGTGAATTGGCTGAGGGAATCAATCATCTGGCTTCTGAAATTAAAAAACGTGACTATTTGAAAAACAGGATGTTTTCCTCGGTTTCGCATGAATTGAGAACGCCGCTGACAGCCATTCGGGGATGGGCGGAAACACTAAATGACCCGCTGTATACAAAAGGCAGTGAAGAACTTGAGGATGGTCTTGGTGTGATTGTTTCAGAAAGCGACCGCTTGCAACAGATGGTTGAAGAACTATTAGATTTTTCTCGCATGATGTCCATTGAACTCAGTTACACATTTGAAACGGAGGACTGGGTAGAACTGCTTCACAGTGCGGTAAATACCATGAAACCAAAGGCGAATCAAAAGCATATCGCGTTAGAAGTGGTAGCGGCACCGAGGGAACTACTTGCCCAACTGGATGCCCACCGAATTCAACAATTGCTGATTAATCTACTGGACAATGCGCTTAAATTTACTCCCGAAGGTGGTACAGTAGCTATTTGGATTAAATCTGAAACAGATGACATTTATTTGACAATCAAAGATACGGGCTGTGGCATTGCAAAGGAAGAACTGCCTTTTGTCAAAGAGCGCTTTTATAAAGGGAGCCATACAGGGTCTCATTTAGGGATTGGACTCGCAATTTGTGAAGAGATAATAAAAGCGCATGGTGGTATTTGGGACATAAAAAGCGCCCTTGGAGAGGGCACTTCTATTGAAATGACATTCCCAAGGGCATGGAGTTGAATGGTGTTCTATAAATTAGTGACGTTTGAGTCCGTCAACTTCGAGATACTTGAAACCAAGGAATTTTTCTAAATGGACGAAGACATCTTTCTCTTCATCAACTAGATCATTTTCCAGATAGATTTTGAAGCCATCGACATCATAAGTTGAGAATTTTTCAATGACGTCCTTGTGTGGTGCGCCGTACTTGATTTCTAGGTGAGAAATGCTTTCCATCATATGGGTGGAATAGACTCTTTCTACGAAGACTTCAAGGACTTCTTTGTGTTTGTGGTGTAGGTATTCTTCTACTTCTGGGCTTAATGTAATTTTCATGAGATCACTCCCTTGACTTGTAACAGGCTACTCCTGCTTTGTGTTCGTATATATACCCGAAAACTATTAGAAAAATCAAAGGTTTTTT
>JBGSUZ010000422.1:0-4556 GCA_041753235.1 Acidaminobacteraceae bacterium | reverse complement strand
CGCTGACTTCCAAAAGGCCTTATAAAGAAGCTTTTAGTCTGGAAAAAAGCTATGATATTATAAATGAAAGCATTGGCACGCATTTTGACCCTGCTGTGGTAAAAGCATTTTTTGAGGCTCAAGAAGAGATTGAAGCGATTTATGAAATTTATAAGGAAGTATAATGCAAAGAAGTCCCTTAAAACGGGACTTTTTTATTGACAAAATAATAACAAAATACATGTAAATAACATATTTGTAGATAGTGTGCAATAAAATAATTGTGTGCAAAAAATACAAAAATTTTAAATTAGTGTGAAAACGTTGGTAGTTCTATATTGACAAATTAGTGTGCATTGGCACGCATCTTGCATTTGTTAAAAGTATGTTAACTGAATTTTCCTAATATTCTGTTGTTAATAAGTTGGTATTCAGGAAAATGAAGTATTAACAGACCTTTTTATATTGTAAGTAGTGGTGTGCACAAAAAAACTAATTTGAAAGGGGTAGAATGATGTGTAAAAAGTACTTTAGAAAAGCAACAGGGATTATCCTGTCGCTCATGATGGTAGCGGGTATGCTGCCGCAGTCATGGGCAACGACAACAGGGCCAACGGCTCAGGAGGCAAATTTACAACTGACACCAGAAGCGCAGTTAGTTCAGACAGAAGCGATTGATCGCAAAATAGTCGCGTATTTTGTGGAGTGGGGTGACAAAGAATCTCATCAAAATTATACGGTTGACAAAATACCCTGGGACAAAGTAACACACATCAACTATGCTTTCGCAAAAGTGGACTCAGCAACAAACAAAATTACCTTCTGCAACAAGAAAGAAGCTATTGAAAAAGAATATCCGGGGCAACTCCCGAACCTGCCTTATAAAGGGCATTTTAATTTACTCACCAAATACAAGCAGCAATATCCAAAAGTCAAAACGCTTATTTCTGTAGGTGGTTGGGCTGACACAAGAGGTTTCTACACCATGACAGACACAGTTGCTGGACGCGAAGCCTTTGCAGACAGCTGTGTTGAATTTATTAAAGCCTATGGCTTTGATGGTGTAGACATAGACTATGAGTACCCAACAGGAACCTCAGAAGCTGGCAACCCTGACGACTTTGACTTGTCTCAAACAAGAAGAGCAAAACTTTATAAAAATTATGACGCACTTATGCAAGTTCTTAGAACTAAATTGGACGCTGCATCTCAGGCAGATGGTCAAAAATATTTACTTACAGCAGCACTGCCAGCGTCTTCTTGGATTCTAGGCGGTATGGACACCAGTGAAGCGGTGAAATACTTAGACTTTGCAAACCTCATGACTTATGACTTCCACGGGGCTTGGAATGGCTATGTAGCTCATAACTCAGCGTTATACCCTGACAGCAGAGATCCGGAAACACAAGGTTTTGCAATGCCAGTACTCAACATAGACTGGGCAAAACGGTATTTTAGAGGGGGACTGCCTTCTGAAAAAATCAATATAGGCGTGCCTTACTATACAAGAGGCTGGAAAAATGTAACACCGGGTTCACTCCCTGGCGGTCTTTATGGCAGTGCGCCAAAGACAGGCGGTGGCGCTGTAGGTGAAGACAATTACTGGGGCGATGTAGACGCACAGGGTCAAGAAATTCCTGGCGGCTCAAATCCACTCTGGCATGTGAAAAATTTACTCAAACGACCAGAATACAAACGCTACTTTGATGACGTGAGCAAAGTGCCTTATGTCTGGAATGAAGGCAAAAAAGTATTCCTAACTTTTGAAGACGAAGAATCAGTAGGCCACAAAGCGGACTATGTCGTCAATAATAACCTAGGCGGCGTCATTATATGGGAAATTGACGGTGACTACGACAAAGGCACATCTGGCACATATGGCGTGGGTGACACGTTGACAGAGGTTATTAAAACTAAATTTGACGCGGCACAGCCTTTAAAACCATCAACACCACCGGCTATGCCTCCAACAACAAACTTTTCGGTAGATTTTTCAGGTAAGTATGACCATCCCAATTATACATACACCATGAAAATTAATAATAATACAGGTAAAGAAATTCCAAAAGGTTGGAAACTTGAGTTTGACATGCCAAAGTCATGCTTCTTTACAGCAGTTTGGGGCGCAACGCTCTCGCAACCTATCGACAAAGGTGACTTCAACCATTACACCATCACAGGCCCTAGCTGGCAAGGTATTCCTAACGGGTCGTCTGCAACACTTCAAGGTACTATCAAACTCTCCTTTGCAAAAGGGCCACAAAATTTCATTCTTAATGGTCAATCTAGCGCAGTAGAGTTTCCAAACGGTACCCCAGGCGATGGTGGTGACCCTATACCACAGCTGAAAACGGCAACGGTAGAATTAACAAGTCCCGTTAATAAGGGTGCTTATAAAGTCACTGCTAACATACCAGCTGTGTCTAGTGCAGTAAGTTATAACGTCAAAGAAAATGGTCAAAGCATTGGAACTGGCGTTGTAAACCCTACAAACAGCAGTGCAATGACTATTGAAAAAGCATTTACAAATAAAGCAGATGGCACATACAACTACACTTGTGAATTGGCCTCTGAAACACAAACAACTGTTTCAACACCACTTCAAGTTGTGGTTAAAACCGTAGTTGACCCTAATCCAAATGACAAAACAACTTGGAAGGCTAACGTCAGTTATAAAAAAGGTGAGCAAGTGCTCTATCTTGGCAAAACGTATGAATGCATTCAACCACATACATCGTTAATTGGTTGGGAACCTGCTAATGTGGCGTCGCTATGGAAACTTATTCCAACTGTGTCGGCTATGAATTTAGACGACCAAACGACATCCGGTGCGGCTATTGAAATTGAACCAAGAGTAGCCCCAGAACCAGAAACACCATACACCAACCTTTTCCCTGAGCTTTCAAACGAACCAATCATTGAAGTCAATCATGGTTATATGAGCTTCGGTACCAATACGGTTGTAGACCTTGAAAGCAAGGCAGTTGCGACAGGGCACCCTATTTATGGGGATTTCAGAATGGTAGGCTACTATCCATCTTGGACCTTCTCAGATGTCAGCAAACTGCCTTATGACAGATTGACACACATTAACTACTCGTTCATTATTCCTAAGGCAGACGGCAGTATTAAAGCGCTGGACAACCCGCAGAAATTAGTCGACCTAGTGTCAAATGCCCATGCAAAGGGTGTCAAAGTGAATATTGCAGTAGGTGGCTGGTCAGACGGCGGCGCAGAACTTGACCCAGTCTTTGAAGCACTAGGTGCAAACGAAGCGGCTAGAAACCGTTTAGTGACTGAAATAATGAATGTTGTGAACACTTATAACTTAGACGGTGTGGACATGGACTGGGAATATCCAGACCCGGGCGCTTCCGCAGACAACTACTACAAACTCATGAAGTCACTGTCAGACCAGTTAAAGGCTAAAGGCAAGCTATTAACCGCAGCTGTCTCCTGTGGCAGAACGGTAGATGGTACAGACCTTTGGGCGGCTAAGGCTATAACGCCAGAAGTGGTTGCACTTGTAGACTGGCTCAATATTATGGCGTATGACGGTGGCAATGGTAACAGACATTCACCGTATAGCTTTGCAGAAGGTGCCGCAAAATACTGGAACGAGACAAGAGGTTTTTCAAAAGACAAGCTGGTTCTCGGTGTGCCTTTCTACGGTAGACCAAGCTGGAAGCCTTACAACCAAATCGTTGCAGAAGACGGTACAGCACCGACCAAAGACAATGTAGGCGATGTATTCTACAACGGCATTGACACCATTAAGCGTAAAACCACATTGGCAAGAAATTCTTGTTCAGGGTTAATGATTTGGGAGATTACTCAAGATACTTTAGACAAAACCAGCTTAATCACTGCTGCGGCAGAAGTATTTGGTTATGTTGCACCAGAAGTACCCGTAGACCCAACGGACCCAAACACTGGAGGTACACCAGTTGTTGAACCTGAGGAAGTTGTGCCTGCGCCCCCAGCAAGCATTCCAAATACTGAAACGGTTCAAACAACCAGTGGTTTAAAATATTCTTACACAACCACAGAAAAAGCGAATGGACAGTATGAAGTAAAAATAACATTGACCAATACAGCAAGCACAACAGATTGGAACCGCTCTAAAGTACCAACTTATGGCATTCGATTCTATACAGATTCAACAGTGGTTTCGTTTACTGGCGGTCAAAAGTTAGTCCCTATGAAAGGTGGCTATTTGGCTGAGGTCAAAGATTGGCAGAAAGCTATTAAACCGGGCGACCAGTTGAATTTCACCGTTGTCCTACAAAAAAGTGGCGTCAATCCTAAACCCTATGGTTTCGCGCTCAAACTACTAAGAGGCGAGAACATTCAGCCTCAAAGAGCTGGGTTGCCAAGCACGTTTTCAACTGGCAAAGCAGATTTAAAATTTACAGATTTGGTAAGCGATGAAAACAAGTATTACGAAACGACAGTAACATCATGTGAAGATCAATTAATGCTTTATAACCCTTCAAACCCAACGCAAATTAGAATAGGACAGGCAGAAGGGGCATTCGTCAACGGCTATACAGGTGTCAAAATGATGATGCCATCCA
>JBGSUZ010000421.1:0-7913 GCA_041753235.1 Acidaminobacteraceae bacterium | reverse complement strand
CAAAGCATCTTTTCAGAAATTATAAGTGGTACGGTACGCTGTCAAGGTCAGGTTCGTTTTTGTGGAAAACCACTCCCAGTTAATGAAGTGCACAACACCTTAAAAGCGGGTATAGCCATACTGCCTGAAGACCGAAAAGGTCGGAGTCTGCTACTAAACCGCTCCATAGAAAGTAACCTGTGTTTTACTGCGCTCCACACGGGACAGCGCTATTTAAAGTTTCCAAAGTTAAGGCGCTTGTCACCTATAAACAGACATAAAATTTCACAAGACGCCTGCCATGAAATTGAACGTTGGCAAATTAAATGTGCTAGCCCCAAGCAGAGTGTCAATGAACTAAGTGGTGGGAATCAGCAGAAGGTCTGTCTTGCCCGCGCACTTATGACTGACCCTAAACTCTTATTCATAGGCGAGCCCACAAGAGGCATTGACCTACACGCGAAAGAACTGATTTTAGACGCCCTGCTTAAGCTGAACCAGCAGGAGCGTATGACCTTAGTTATAGCTTCCAGTGAACTTGACGAGTTACGCCGAATTTGCGACCGAATTGTCGTGATGTATGAGGGTAAAATCCACTGTATTTTAGACGCTACGGCCTCTCCAGAAGCCTTTAGCCTTGCTATAGCTGGGCAAACGCAAAGAAAGGAGGCCACAGATGCCACTCGTGCACGTTAAACTCAAATTTCCTCAGTGGGTCATGCTTGCCTACCTCTTAATGCTTATGGTGGCTTCTGTATGCATTGGTATTGACCCCATTCGCTCCTTGAACGATTCTTTAGTTAAATTTGCGATGAATGGCGTTTTAGTACTGGCCCTCATTCCCATGATTAACACAGGCATGGGGATTAACTTTGGCCTCCCCATAGGGGTGACAGCAGGAACACTCGGCATGCTCATAGCCATTCAATTTAGGCTGACAGGTGTATTGGGCTTTACACTGGCTATCAGCGTTGGCGCTATACTGGCAATTTTTCTTGGCTTTCTTTATAGTCATTTACTGAACCATCTTAAAGGCAACGAAGAAATTGTCAGCATGTTTGTCGGTTACGCCTTCATTCCTTTGGTCAATATTTTCTACACGCTTGCCCCATTTACCAACCGTCAAATGCTCTACCCCGTTGGTGGCGTTGGTTTAAGACCTAAAATCAATCTTGAAGGGTACTTTGCTGACCTTTTGGATAAAACCTGGTCTATTGCACTTGGCCCCGTACTTATACCCGTAGGGTTGCTGCTCGCTTATGGGATTGTCGCAGCTTTACTCTTCAAATTAGAGAAAACACAGCTAGGCGACCAAATGGCGGCGGTTTCTGAAAATGAACAGTTTGCTGCCCTGTCGGGCATTCGGGTGAACCAAACAAGAAGCATTGCCGTTATTATTTCAACCGTCATTGCAGCGATTGGCATTTGTGTTTATGCCCAAAGCTATGGCTTTGTTGAAAGCTACGATGGCCCAAATAACCTTATATTTCCTGCAGTCTCTGCCATTCTGATTGGTGGCGCCAGCAGACATAAGGCAACCATTTGGCACGCTATACTAGGCACATTACTCTATCAGACGACTTACCTGCTTTCAGTACCCGTCGCCAATGCCCTTTTACTGCCACAGATGGCTGAAATACTCCGCATGCTCGTCACCAACAGTATTATTCTCTACGCTTTCTTTTATGAAGGGAGGGGCGCTCGTGAAGCCGTTTAGCTTAACCGCTTTGATTCCAAAAAAAATAAAGCACAATTCCTCGCGCTTTATTGTGCCAATGCTATTCTCCGTACTCTGCCTCATAGGGTTTCTAGGCGCAGACGTCAGCCTAGGGTTTCTAAAACGTGAGTTAAGCTTTCGTTTAGTCGCCAATGGCATGACGGTTCTTGCTCTACTCATTCCTATTTATGCAGGCATGGGACTCAATTTTTCTCTGGTGGTTGGGGCAATTGTTTCACAAGCAGCCGTTATTTTTGCAACCGACCGCCTGCTTGAAGGGGGTGCAGGCCTACTCACCTGTGTGTTAGTGTCTGCACTTTTATCCATTATTGCAGGCGGGCTCATCGGCTTAGTGCTCAACCGTTCACGGGGACGGGAAATGATTACGTCTATTGTTATAGGCTTTGTCGGCAGCAGTTTATACCAGCTTATTTTTATGGTAGGCTACGGCACGGTCATACACCCTAAAAACGAGGCGATTCTACTGTCCAGCGGCAAAGGCATTCGCAACATGATTGACCTCTACCCTTACAAACTACTGCTGGATCAGTTTCCTTGGTTACCTTACGCACTCACTTTAGCCTGTGCGCTATTTATCTTCTATATCATGCACACCCGACTTGGTGCTAAAATTCAAGCCGTAGGACAGGACTATTCACTTGCACAAGCACAGGGCATTGACGCCGACCGCATGCGTTTAGTTGCGATTATCCTCTCAACGCTATTTGCTGGTCAGGGCCACTTGCTTTACATGTTCAGTATGGGCAATATGAATGTTTACTCTGGTCACCTGAACTTAGATGTATTTGCCTGTGCGGCCTTGTTGGCAGGTGGTGCTACTTTGAAACAGGCCTCTGTAGTGAACGCCTTCATCGGGCTAATTTTGTTCCACACGCTGTTTATTGTGTCCCCACTGGCAGCTCAAAACTTCTTTTCAAATGTGGCGATTGGTGAGTATTTTAGAAGCTTTGTGGCCTACGGCGTTATTGTCGCAGCGTTCATTATTAACTTAAGATGTGCTAAGCAGCAGGCCGTTGAAATTGAAGCTTAACTATTCTACGCTCATCATCAGAAAACCACAAAAGGCTGTCATGCTTGGCGCAAGGCTCGGTTCAACTGCTTCACGCATTTGATGTATGTAGTCCCTGTAACGGGTGTAAAAGTCGTAGCTTGGTCTCGAATTATAAACTAAGTCATCTATTTCAAAGAATTTAAGAATGCCTTTGACCGTAGTTGGTTTTAAAATTGTATTGCGTTCTGGGTCATAGTACGACTGAACCACCGTCATAAGTGGCCACTTGTCCATTTTGTAAGGTGCAAGACACCGCGCCAGTCCTTCAAAGCCCTCTGCTTCGTCACCATGCAGTAGGGCTTTAACACTGTCTGAAAGCGCTTGTCGTTCAGATTTGCTCATGGACGCAAGTGCATCTTTAAACTTAGGCTTTTCAAAGACGGAAATTAAAGACGACCTAGAAACTATTTTTTGAAGGGTTTCTACGACTGTTTCTGGATTCTTAAATGCAGCTGCTGCTAACTCGGTTTGTGCCAGTTCGCACATTTTTTCGACCTTATGTTTTTTTGAAATTTCCAGCATGGCGGGGTGCTCAAAACCACCTGGGTAGTTTAACAAAAACCGTACCTCAGCTGCCCTCAGTTTTTCCATGTTCATAATAGAACCTCCCTTTATTTTTAACTTCTCTCATTTAAGTAAATCAAATATGTACCCGACTGTAAACAACTAACTTACAGAAACTTGCAGTGAGTCCCAATATCGGCTAAAATAGAGGTCGTAGAACAAACTTCCATTTAAGGCAAGACAGGGACACTATTTTGAAAAGAGGTTGAATCTTTTGGATGGGATCAATGGCATTTTTAGCAGCTTTATTATTATTGAAACCTTTATAATTGGATCAATTGCACTTTACTCATGGCGCAGACGAACTGTTGCAGGTGCACTGCCGCTATTTTTACTGTGTATTGCTTCATCCTTTTATAGTCTGGGTTACAGCATGGAACTCATGTCCTGTTCCTTAGCTGAGGTTAATTTTTGGAGCAAATTTCAATACATAGGCCTGCCGTTTATACCTGTACTGTGTTTGGCACTTGCAAAAACTATGACTGACAAGTCCGGCAATGACCATATAAAACTGCTATTGGCAGTCGCCATTCCCGGCGCTATTACTGCATTTATGCGATTTACCAGTGAAGCCCATCATTTATTCTATGGGAATATGCAATTAGTAACTAATGGCTATTTCAAAATACTCCAATTTGAAAAAGGCCCTTGGTATTACCTGCATTTTGTATATTTTATTCTTTGCGCCAGCTATGCCATAGGTCTTTACATAAAAGCATTTCGAACGGCCTCAGCACCTCATAAAAAACAGTTGATTATTTTGATCATTGCTTCTGTAGTACCATTTATTTCCATCGGCATAAATTTATTAAATGTATTTCCCTATCAAATGGATAGTGGCCCCTTTTTCATTTTCTTAGACTACTTATTATTTTCATATGGTATTTTTAGATATAATATGCTTTACTTAATTCCACTCTCTCGTGACCGCGTATTCGAGTGGATGCATGATGGCGTGCTCGTTTTAGACTTGACCCATCGGCTAATTGACTTTAACCAAGCGGCTAGTTGTATATTTCCTGAACTTCACGAAAACAAATCTGGCGCTGCACTTCAGAACACACTTAAGGACTATCCTGACTTCATAAAACTTTTTGAACAGTGGCAAGCGGTAACTAACACCCCCTGTTCAACCGATGACAACGCCTTAGTCCCACAAGAATACGAATTTGAGCTTACCAAGGGCATTTCACAGGAAAAACTTTGTTACCACGTTCGCTATAAGGAATTAAACATTAAAGGGCGAGTTATTGGCACCATTGTCATGTTGACAAACATTACAAAGGCCAAAGCGCTTATGCAAAAATTAGAAAAAACTGCTCAACTAGACGGTTTGACGCAAATCAATAACCGCAGACACTTTATTGAGCTGACAGATATTCAAATTAAAAGAATTGAAAGGCATAGTGGCAATGGTGTGCTTGTTCTTTTTGACTTAGACCATTTTAAAAATGTTAACGATCAATTCGGTCATCAAGCAGGCGACTTTGTTTTAAAGGCTGTTGCTCAAAAAACCCTGCACATTTTAAGAGAAATCGATATTTTGGGTCGTTATGGCGGCGAAGAATTCATCCTATTTTTACCTGATACTGAACTAGAACAGGCCGAAATTGTCATGGAGCGTATACGAAGTGCTTTTGACAATGAGCCATTTCTCTGGTGTGAACAACCCATTCAAGTTACTGCCAGTTTTGGAATGACTGCACTCTACGGTACTTCAAATGCCGTAAGTCATAAAGACTTTGATACCATGGTCAAAGCAGCAGATGAAGCAATGTACAAAGCTAAAGCCCTTGGAAGAAACCGAATAGAATCTATTTAGAGCTATACTCAATCAATTTTTAAGCGCCCATTTAGGGCGCTTTTTTATTGACCACACGCATTCATTTTGTCGGATGGTAAACAACCACTTTATTCTTGCCGCTTCGCTTTGCTTCATATAAAGCTTCATCCGCTTGAGAAATTGCCTTTTCTAAGCAATACGCTGTACTTTCTCTAACAACAAGACCCATGCTGACCGTTACGCTGATGCTTTGGTCTTCAAAGACAATGATTGCTGCTTCTATCTTTTTACGAATACGTTCACCAATCTCAAGACCCTGAACTTCACTCGTTTCAGGTAGTAGTATGACAAATTCCTCGCCTCCAAGTCGCCCGAGTAAGTCATAAGTCCGCAAACACTCACCCATAGCCAAAGTTGTTTGAACTAGAATTTCATCTCCAGCTGCATGTCCATATTGGTCATTGACGTGCTTAAAATCATCTAAATCGACAATGATTAGACACAGAGGGGAGGCTTCTCTATCACTTCGGCACACTTCTTTATATGCCATTTCAAAAAAACTTCTCCGATTAGATATACCAGTCAAGTAGTCTGTTGTCGCTTGCTTTTCCAATGCTTCATTAGAAGCTTTCAGTTTTTCATTGGCGGCTTCAATGTCTTGTGTTCGCATTTTAACCAAAGCTTCCAGTTCTGAATTATAAGTGGACAGTGCTTGCTTTTGAGCTTCTATTTGAGAAAAACTTTTTTTTAGTTTTAAGGACATATCATTTAATGAGACTGCCAGTGCATCTATCTCTTTATTGAAGTGTAACTCAAGGGTTTGATCCAAATTGCCCTTTGATATACCGTCAACAAAACTGATGATTCTGATGATAGGGGCTGCCAATATACGTGTCAATACATACGAGGTAACGCCAAATATACAAGATAACACAATTGACAGTATCAAATACAATGATTTTAGTCGCTCTAAATTACTAAATGCTCTGTTATCTAAAACCGTTACACCTAGTATCCATTCACTATTCGGTATTTTTCTAAAGAGCGCTGTTCGTTTAGAACCATTAAATATATAACGAACTTCTCCACCATCGGATAGGGCCTCTTTACTGGGTATGCCCGAAATACCGCTGACCTCATAAATGTTTTTGTTAATAATACTTTCATCTGGGTGATATATAAAATTGCCACGTTCGTTTATAATCCACACAAATCCTATCTCGCCAAAATTGAGCTGGGAAATTTCATTAATGATAGTTGAGATTAAAATATCTGCTGCCCGTACACCAACAATTTTTCCATTCTCTAAGATTGGTCTGCCAACCGAAACCGACATTTCTTTTGAGTTGAGATCCATATAAGGATCACTAATGGTCAACTGATTGTTATTTATAATGGTTTTATACCAGGGGCGCACTCTGGGGTCATAGTCCTTAGGCGGTAACCAACCTGTAAGACTTAAAAAGCCACCGTCTTCATAACCTTCATAAATATCGGATATACCATGTTGTTTGAGTGTCTCAGCAGAAAGTGGCTCACGCGCTATGTTATTAGACGGAATAAGTTCCATGAGTGCCATTTTGCCGCTAAGCCATTCGCCCATATAACCAGTTTTATCATCTACGGTTTGATGCATCTGACTTTCTAATTGTTTTAACTGATTGTCATAGGAAAAATAGTAAGAAAATGATAAGGATATCAACATCGTTAATAGAATCAATGCGGTTAATAAAAAATAGAATTTTTGTCTAAAACGATTCATATAAAGCCTCCTATCCTAGCATAATTTATACCCCAAAAGCTAAGTAGCGAGACTGGTAATTACAGGTAAACAAGAAAAAAGCTAAGCCCCCGTCATCACTTGAATTCGGTTACTCAGCTTTTTTGACTAAAAATATTAAATTAAATACAGCTATTTATACGGATTATTCCCCTGCGCGACACCATTTCACAAAAGCCTCGCACTTCTGAGTGGTTAATCCATCTTCTTCTACACCTAACTGACTCTCAGCTCTTTCAACAATTTCCTGCCTGTCAAAATATGCTGGGCTACACTCTGGTATTGCTCTGAGCACACATTTTTTCATTTTATAAAGATAAACCCACTCAGCGTCACCTTGCGCTAAAAAAGTGTCTAGAGGTACGCGGTGTACTGTTACCTTCCCTTGATCTTCTGGGTCTATGTCACATTGGATTACATCGTTTCCAGTCCATAGTCCATGATGCGTGAAGTCTGACTCTTGAGTTAAAATATGGTCCCCAGCACGTAGATTTAAGTAAGGTACTTCTTCAACTTCTACATCGCACTCTGAGTTAAACAAGCTATTAGCAATTTTCTTTACAACACTCTTTTCACCACTGACTTTATCATAAACCGCTACAGCAGCTGCTAATCCTGCCATTCCTGCTAAAACTGCTGGTATTTTAGATTTTTTTTGCATATAGTTATCTCCTTCTTAAGACTCATTTTCTGGTAAATTCCAATTCTATTATACCACTAAATTCATTAATAGCGGTCAAACTCTTTGTCATCTAGGGTAATGAATTGATCCTCCTCAGCACCTACAGCCGCTGGTATACGTCTATTGGCTATGCCTTTCGCCTTTCTTTTGCGCTCAGTTTTCTTGGGCACACTTTGCTGACTTTTATTGTTTTCGGTAACTCTAAAACGTGCCGTTTGCTCTTTAAGAACCTCTGACTGACTAAACATTTCCTGACTGATGGCTGAAACTTCTTCCGAAATAGCAGTATTACCTTGAACGACTTCCGCGACCTGAGCAATTGCCAAATTAATCTGC
>JBGSUZ010000420.1:0-3606 GCA_041753235.1 Acidaminobacteraceae bacterium | reverse complement strand
TTTCAGGGGTATATGTGGTTGCTAAGATTTTCTCTAACTCACTTACCTGTGCATTTTTTATAACCCCAATGCTACCAACAATAATATTACCAATGCCTCCACTGCCCCATAGCGCCTGTGTGGTTCTCTCCTTAATTTGGTTAAAAGAAGAATAGAAACTCGTGGCTTCTTGAAGCACCACTTTTTTCTCATTTTCAAATAGATCCACTGGGAAAGTTTTGTTGTCCATCACAATACAAGCTAATGCTTCAAGGCACTTGTCTATGTTTGAGGAAAGGCCGGTAAAATAATAAGACGTAGACTCTTTTGTAGTTCCTGCATTGTATACAACACCCTCGGCGCTGATTTCTGCAATAAGCTTTTGAAATCTTGGGTTGTAATGGTTTTCAATATTGATCATCATATGCTCAAGCAAATGAGATAACCCACTATTTTCAGCTGTTTCATGCTTACTGCCTTGTTTGACCCAAATACCGCAAGCCATGGTTCTCGCATGTGGCACACGATGCATAATCACCTGCAAACCATTTTCCAAATATACGCTTAAAATGTCATACACATTGACCACCCATCCTATTTCTTATACTGATCCTTTAAGTGCTGTGGCACTGGTATTTCATAGAGTGTCATCCACTTTGCCTGTGTCTTTACAGCTGCATGTCCCTCATTTGCAACAGCTGCTTTGACTGTATTTTCTGCAAGGTTCATTGAAAAATTTACTAGCTTATTCAGGCATGCTCTCTTCATAGTTTTTCTCATTTGACGTTCCCCCATTTTTTAGTTTTATAAGCGTTAAAGACTCAAATAACATTGCGATTGATCCGATACCAGCTAGCCTTGACCAAAATGCCCCCATTTGGTTTAGCACAACTATGGCAATAAAGAATCCCATAAACACAATCAAACACTTTGAAATTTTAATATGCCTTGTCTTTTGAAACACTCTGACATTTGGAAATACACTGAAATTCAGCAAAAGTCCAAAACTGACGGTATTAATTAGCAGTATATTAACATAGCTTTTGTAAATACCAAGTCCATCAATAAGTGCCACATCTGCACACATCATAAGTCCCATAATTAATGTACACAGCCATACGCTTGGTGCGTGAATGCCACCTGCGTAAACTCTAAGCGATGAAAAACATACCAGAAATACCATCGCCTCAAGGAAGTGACCCGTTATAATACCAAATCCTAAAAGAACACCTAACTGCAAAACAGTTGTCAAAATCATTTCGAATCCTAACAAACATAACTCGTATTGCTCGAAGTCGATGACATCCTTTTTGACAAGCATTTTAGTAAACCCTGTGACTAGATGATTGATCATAAATACGCCATCTCTTTCTGAATGTTCGTTTGCTTATCTCTTGAGGCTATTGTACGCAAACCCTAACCACGGTTGCACGATATTGCATATTTAACCTTTAAGTTTGCATATTTGGACATTTAGGTGGTTTGAAGACATAAAAAAAGAACCACCTAATAGGTGATTCTTAGAGTCGCACACTGCCCTTAAACCGCTCTCAATGCAATGTTCAATATGAATTTATCTTCTTTTTGCTCTGTTTTCATAAGACCTGAGTACTTCTCTACAGCAAAGCGAATATTGGATAATCCAAAGCCATGGTTTTCTACATCGACTTTAGTGGTCTTGACGTTTACGCCGTCTGTGCACAGCAAAGACGTTTCAAATGCATTTTCGACGCGGATGAATAAATGCTGTTTCTCCATGTACATTTGAATATTAATAAACTTTTCATCACAGTTTTCACAGGCTTCAATGGCGTTGTCTATCGCATTACCTAAAATAATAGAAATATCGATTGGCTCAAATGGAATTTGCTTAGGAATGCTGATGTCCGTGACTATTTTGATTTGCTTTTCCTCTGCAATAGTCAGTTTGTAATTGATTAGCGCACCGATAACGGGATTGTCTATCCGAAGGATGTCATTTAACTTTTGCATGTCGTTAATCAGTTCATTTAAGTAGTACTTAGCTTCCGAATATTCATTTTGGTCCATAAGCCCATACAGACAGCCAATATGATGGTTAAAGTCATGACGCTGAGATTTCAGTTTATAGGTGAGTTCGTCTAAGCTATTAATGTAGTTGATTTGCCGCTCATACTCGCGTTCGACTATATCCCACTCCCATTCCTTCTGAGAATATTTGATGATTTCATCGATTACCTTAATGACCAAAATGGTAAATGTAATTAAGAATACGCTGATTGTCAAAATAGTCATGGCATTTTCAACGACAATCATATCATCCTGATACAGTTTCAGCACAACTACAAAGAACGTCAAGTTAGACAGTAATATGAGAATAAATTCGTAAATATAGACCCGTCTCAGATTTTTATGCTCTATGTGCCGCTTGTGAAGGAACCGAATAACCATAAATAACAAACTTCTGCTCATAAGGGCGCCAATAACGCGGTATATTGTATTATCGCCTAAAACAGACGGTCTAACCTCGAAAAATAAGGCAATCGCGCCATAGGTCACAACTTCCAGCGCAGAAATAATGACCAAATAGAGCAGTAAAAACAGCAATATTCGCTGCCAATTCGTCTCAAAAATATAGTAGTAAAGCATTAAACTTATAAGTATTAGTACAAAAAATACTGGAATCTGAGCAGTACCTGTTGCTATGTCTGAAAACTGAAAAATAAGTCCCTGTGCGAACACACACCCTACTATAAGACTTTTACTCTGTAGTCTCCTCTCGAACAACGCGCTCATGAAGTAAAACGTCAACCATACCTCAAGTTGATTAATGATTAAGTCATACAAGAACCAATACATAGGCTACCCTCTATTATCGAATAATTGGTTTCCCAACCGTTCTTTAACCTCTCGCACGCTTGATTTGCTGACTGGAAGTACAGATTTTCCACCTAAAAATGTCACTTCTTGGTGCTTATACCCCTCAATCTTTTCTAAGTTAACGATATAGCTTTGATGGCACTGCACGAAAACCTTCATATCTAGCTGTTCTTTTAGTGCCTTAAATGAGCCATAAAACTCATAGCTGTCTCTTAAAGTAACAACCCTTATGCGGTGCAGATACTTTTCAAAATACAAGATATCATCGTAAAGCAGCTTCATACTGCCTTCTTTGCGTTCCATTAAATAGTAGCTCTCAGACTTGACCCGCAATTTACGCTCTGAGGCGATGCGAAGGCTCTCGACAATAACAGGCTTAAAGGCTTCATAGGTCAGTGGTTTCATTAAGTAATTAAAAGCTCTCACTTCAAACGCATCTACCGCATAACTCCTAAACCCTGTAATATACACAATGACCGCATCTGGGTCATAACTTCGTATATGCTTTGCCAGCGTAATGCCGTCTAAGTCCGGCATTTCAATATCTAATAAATAGACATGTATGCCCTCAATCTGTTCAGAGTGAGTTGTAAGATAATTTGCAGCTTCTCTACTTTTTCCAAAGGCTTTTCTTTCAATCTCCATATCCAAATCAAAGGACAACCGGTTTAACCAATAGTCTAAATTTGTAAGTTGCTTAGGATCATCATCGCACATAAACACTCGATACTGCATATGATTGTCGCCCCTTTCTAATAGAGTTGTTAT
>JBGSUZ010000419.1:0-7675 GCA_041753235.1 Acidaminobacteraceae bacterium | reverse complement strand
CTATTTCACGGATTTGGCGGCGGTAGATATGATTGGCTAAGTGGGTATGACGCAGGTGGTAAAATGGATGTTTTGGTTAAAACAGACTTGGCAGAGCCCGGAATTATTGTATGCCCAGATATTAAGAATAGCTATGGGGTCAATAGTTTTGATGGACCAGCCAAAGTAGTTTTAGTACCGGATGGCAATGAAAATATAGCATTAAATTACGGACGCTATGAAGATTACATTATTCAGGAATTGATTCCTTATATAGAAAATAACTATGGCGCTAGTAAAAAAAGAGAAGCACGCTATATTGGCGGCTTTTCAATGGGGGCCCATGTGGCACTGAGATTGGCCTTTACATACCCAGATATGTTTTCTAAAGTGGGTGGTCATGCCCCATCGCTTAGGCAATTAGATGTTGACATGTCTCCAATGATTCAGGAAATGATTTACCCAACACAGGCACTAAGAGAAGCAAGAGACCCGCTCTACTTAGCCAAGTCAGCTTCGCTTGAAAAAATGAAAGTGTATTTAGACATTGGTAAAGAAGATATGGAGAACAAGGAAAGACAACTGGCGACAGAAGATTTACTTAAAACATTGCAAGCCGCAAATGTGCAATGTGAATATAATTTAAACCCTGGGAATCACAGTGGCGATTATATTAGTGCCAATGCAACGAAATACCTAAGTTTCTATTTTGGGAAGTAATCCAAATGATTCATGATATACTTTAAAAGTGGGAATAGCGCACGCTAAAGTGCCTATTTTATATTACTGGAAAGGTATGATGATTGAAATGAAGATGGATTATATAAGAAAGATAGTAACGCCAGAGACTTTAGCACCTTATTATTTACCTGAAACTATTTTAGGCTATTGTGCTCAGTGCAAAGATTACGGTTTATTTTGGGGGTGTCCACCTCATGAAATAGACGGCATGACACTGGTATGTGGTTTTAAATCTGTTGAAATAGTTGGGCTAAAAGTTACATTAGAGCAAGAAATAGAGTCTTTTGAAGGGATATATCAATCTGCTAGAAGGACTCTTGGTGGCTATTTAGATCGATTGGCGTCAAATGTTGAGCGTCGCCAAGTCCTGATAGCGGGCAATTGTTATGGTTGCGAGGTCTGTAGTCGAAAAACACAGCAGCCTTGCAAGAAACCAGAAGCACTTCGATTTTCCTTAGAATCTTTAGGTTTTGATGTTTCTGGCATTTCGGAAAACGTGTTGAATTTGCCTATCTTATGGCCTGAAGACGGTTCAACACCAGATTATCTTGTCTGTGTAGGCGCAGTGCTTCAAGGCGCTATAGTTGAATAAAACAGGTGAAGGCGATGGGAAACTTAAAAATAATTATTTCACCCAGCAAGACTCAGAACTTGAAAACGATTCATTTAATGAACACAATACCATTCTCAAAACCTGTATATACCAGCGAAACAGAGCAGTTGTTGAAACTATTGAAACCGTTAAGCAAAGAAGCCTTAGGAGATGCCTTAGGGGTAAAGGGAAAGAAACTTGATGAAGCCTTTGACTTTTATGCCAATTGGGAGTTAACAACGCCACAGGCGGCAATAACCCTTTATACGGGTAGCGTTTTTAAAGCGATAGGATTACAGGAATACACGATAGAAGCACTAGAATATATGAAGAATCACCTGAGGGTTCTTTCTGCCCTCTACGGCATTTTAAAGCCTTTTGATACTGTAAGACCTTATAGACTAGATATGAGCGCTAAGGTGTTTCCTAGTGGCCCTGCTGCTTATTGGGCAAACAAGTTGACTGAGGAACTTTCAGATGCAAGTCCATTAGTTAATTTGGCATCAGATGAGTTTTCTAGGCTGATTAACTTGCCAATGATTCATATACATTTTAAAGAAAGAACAGATAAAGGAACACTTGTGACCAAAAGTACTTATGCTAAAATGGCGCGTGGTGCAATGGTCGACTTTGCAATTAGTAACTTAGTTGAGGACGTTGAATTGTTAAAGAACTTTAAATGGCAAGGTTATACCTACTCAAAAGTCCATTCGACGGAAATCGAATGGACTTTTATAAGGGAAGGTGCTCTTTAAGTTTGAGGCGTCAGCTAATAAGTAGGCATATTGAATTGCTCGAATCTATAGCGCATAAAATTCCATTCATACCAAGTGGGGTTTTTATTGCCGCGACCAATGTGCTTAGCTGCAAAACGCTTTTGCAGATTCAGGATTGCAACATCTGACTGATCTGCCTGATAGATTGGGGTTGCAGCATCAACCGATAGTTCAATCAAATAGTCGGTGTCTAAATGCTTTGTCGCATGATAAAAGTCTATATTCCACTGAGCAATGTTCCAGTCATTTACAACAAATCCTGTGATGGCATATGTAATTATAAGGGTTGTTAGGCAACGAGGGAGGAGTAATTTTTGAGCTTTCCAGATTGCTGCTATCAGCATGATTAGACAAATGCCGAGTGCGACTGTAAAGCATTGAACCCATAGTCTGAGGTGTGTAAAGCCAAAGGCTTGCTCGTAAAGACATAACTTATAGAATGAAGATACTAGAAGATTAAGTGTCAATACACACATAAGGGTGTTGAGACCTTTGAGTACAACGTCCAGTTTTGTTCCAAGAAGTTTAACCTTTGTGATAAAGACACTGGACAATGACATATTAATTAGCGCTACAAAGAATAGCTGGAAGAAGCCTTGTCGTGCATATTCTGCATAAGTAAAACCTTCGGGTAACTGACTAAACCGTACATAAAGATAGGATATCTGAATGCTGGTAAAAATCAGGTACATCAGGTTAATGCTTATAAGCAGCGTAGCCACCACTAACGGACTCCAGCTTTTTTTTATGTCTATGGCGTCGTCAGAGTGGTTTAAAGGCATCATTAACTGCCAGAGGAATCCAAAACTGTAGAGTGCAGTGATTACAATCATGACGCCTCTAAAGGATATTAAATGACTGAGCCATTCTGTTAGCCAATTAAAGTTGGATGCAATTAGGCTGTTAAACATGGCGTCGGAAGAGGCCAGAAGTGCCCCACAAATAATAAGGATGGGTAAGGACAGTGCAATTCCAAGTAAAATTTCCTTACGTGGTTGTCGTTTGTCGCCAAATTTTAAGGTTTTAGTATATCGGCTGAGCAACGGTTTTAGATCCTGTAAGTTTGAAAAGGGTGCTGAACAAAGTTGCTTTAAGCCTTTTATTAAAGTGCTTAGATTTAAAGAAAAGGTTAGATTTGGGTTTAAACTAAGTGCATAAAGTGCAAATAGCGGCGGCAAGGCTAATCCATTTAGAAAATTGGTAAACGGATTGTTGTAAATAACAAACTGGATACTTAATACGCCACTTACCGCTAAAAGCAGCCAACTATTTCGAGTATTAGGTTTTTTGCCAGAGGCATAAGTGATGGCAACTAAACACATCATAACGTAAACAAAGCTGTTAATGCCATTTAGCTTTCCAAGCAGGAGACCATTAAGTCAAAAACCTAAAGCTAGCGACCAGATAAGTATATTTTGAATTTTTGTGTGTGATATGCTCGCTATGAGCGCTTTCTTATTTCGCTTTCTCAGGCAGTAGCTAAAATGTGCAGGCGACCAGTACTGGCCCTGCGCTGTAAAGAGACTCTTGGCAAGGTCAATCCAGTAAGCCTCAGATTCAGGGTTCAAAATTTCACCTTCACTAATATAGGCAAGGGATACTAAATCGTTTTTGTTGAGAGTTGAAATTTCAGTAAAAGGTAGCCATGTAGGCTCAACTTCAGCGGTGTTCTTAATAAAATCAAGGGTACTACCGCGAGCATCATCATCGGTTAAGGTGTAGTAGTGAATGGTCTGAGTGCCATTTCTGTAGGACTTAACTTCTTTCCAGTTTATTTGAGAACATTTCTCGGTGACAAAGTCCTCGTGTTCAAAAAGAATGGTATTTCGCTTTGCATGGATTAAAATTTGTTGACGATGAATAAGACAATAATAGTGAATACTCATTCTAACCTCCATAGACGTAAAAAAATCTTTTTTGATGCTAGGTAAGTTAAAAGTACTAAAAAGAATGTTAAAATACAATTGAAATGTCAGTATTTTAATTTTATTGTATCCATTGGGTAACTGTAAAGTAGCATATAAAACAATGAAACGGTGGCATTCGGGAAGTGATGAATGCCACCGTTTTTTTATTGAGCAGTTGCTAAATTTGAGAGACAGTATAGCAATAAAACCGCGCTGTATATGAGACAAATGATAAGAGGCATACTAAAAGGCAATTGTTCGGGTAATCTGTATTTTCTTTTAATCATAATACCAATTGCACAAAGTGGTAAATTTAAACCAGCGAATATTGCGCCTAAAAGCAAGTAAGAATAGTTCCATGCGTTATAGACAACATTCATTCGAACGAGGGTTTTAAAAATGATTTGCGGGTCTTTTGGAACTGCTATAAAAATAGCAGTCGTTGAGATAAAGGCCATCAAAAAAGCGCCAATGACTAGGAGACTGGTTTGTTTATTGACTTCCACTTTATGAGGGTCATAAGTTTCTTTTTCATTCAACTTATAATAGAGGTCGCTGTAACCGGAAGGTCCTATGTTTTTTTGAATTATTTCCGATTGCTTTTTAAACAAATAGGCATTTATTTTTTGAGCGATCATATCCTTTTCAATTATAAATTGTAAGCGCGTATCATATTTGCTTACACTTTCTGGTATTTGATTACTCATTACAATTGTTGAGGGTATTTGGACAACTTCTAGGTCAGTATCCAAATTAAGAATAACTGTTGTGCCTTTTTCCATATGTTCGGTGGTCACAGATTTAAGGCCGGTGCCACTGATATTCGTGGTAGTAAGGTGGACAACGCGCTTTTCTTCGCCAACATACATAGTGAAATCTTTCATAATGTCTAGTCTAAAGGCGCCGCGGCGTTGAATTTTTTCAGGCTCTGTTAATTTTGTGAGCTTATAAACCGCAATGCCGTTGGTAAAGCCTCTTTGATCCACATGACATTTGATTTTATATATGTCTTTATCTGATTTTTCAGCGTTGTCGACCATGAAATTAATAGATAAAATATCGTTTTCATGAATTGGGACGACAGCACCTTTTGTGGTAGGTGCATAAATGGTGAAAGTACCATTTTTATATGGATAGTCTATAAGCGTGTTTAATTTTACTGCGGGACCATCAGCTGGGAAATATTCTATTTCTACTAAAGATCCAGTTTTTAAAATTTGCTCCAAATTCATATCAATCACTCCTGAGTTTATTTGCTAATGATGTCCACGTTGGCTTTGAGCTGATAAACGACATCTTTTCGTTCAACAATTACGATTGCCTTCTCTGAAAGTTCAGGGTCTTGCTTGAGCTGGAATAGAAGCTCGTAGTTTGGATTAATGGCAATAGGGTTGCCAATTCGCCTAAGCATGGATAAATCCCCATTAGTATCACCATATGCGAAACTTGAATTGAGGTCAATATTATATTTTTCGACTAGATGATCAATGGCTCTATTTTTGTTATCGCTGTCCCACATAGGTTTAATTTCACCTGTAAAGCAACCGTCGTCATCGACTAAATAATGAGTACCGATAAATTCGGTAACCCCGTATTTTTCAGCCATTTTTTCAACGAGGAAGTCCGGGCTACCTGAAATGAAGAAAATTTTATGACCATTTTCTTTGTGGTATTCAATGCGATCTCTCACATAAGCATACACCTGTTCACCTTTAAGGAAAATAACTTGTTCTGTAATGAAGTCCAGTTGTTTTTTGTTAAGTCCAGTCAAAGACTCGATGTAAATTTCTGCCAACGACTCAATATAGTCGTCAAACTCGCCGGTTCTTTTTTTCCAGTCTTCATAGCTGCGCTTGACATTGAAATGCCAGTTAAGCGGATCAACTACTTCGTACTTTACAAGTTTTTTAAAATGCTCAATCATTAATGAGCCTCTATAGAGCGTACCGTCTATATCAAAAAAAGCACCAATATTTTGATTCACTGAAAGACCTCCCTTAGAATAAATAGTTTGAATGTTTAGAAAAGTAGGTATATATTAATCAAATTTAATATATAATATAGGATAAATCCCTCAAGTGAAAGCTTATCTATATGATATCCAAAATAAGAAGACTTATGCAAGGGGTAGGTGATCAAAATGTTGATTTATGTTGGGATTGCTTTATTATTAACAATGACAATTGGCTATTTGTTTGAAACGGTAAAAATGTATAAAACACTCTTTGAGATTAAGCGGATTAACAATGAAATTGTGAGGTTGCTCAATGAAGCAAAAATCAAAGAGGATGTCATTGATGTATTTCTAGTGGATAACTTGAGAGAGCTTTTTAAAGAACGCTTGCTTAAAAAGCATCTAGTCGATGATTTCAAGTTATACAAGAAAGACAATAGAAATATTCAAATGTCCTATAAATGGAAAATGGCAGTACAAAGCTTGGAACTTCACATTGAACCATGCTGCAGAACACTGAGGGTAGGCAGCATGGACTACTTTGAAAATCCATTTGAAGAAATTCATTTATAGTGTTTAAGGGTAAATGACTCGGGTATATATACAATACCAAACAAGTGTATGAACCTTTCCTTCTTGGAAGGTTTATATAGAGGTTGGCATCGGGACGGCAAACGAACAGTGGTAAGTTATTTTTATCCTTCGCTTCACATAAAAGCGATTTGTAAGGGTAAACAAAATTTAGTACCAAATGTAATTGCAGCAAATGTATCGGTAACAAATGTTATAGCAACACTTGTACGTGCAACACCGTAATTGCAACAAATGATAATGTAATGGGTTTAACTGTTCGAGAACCATAGTGTACTTGGATCAGTAGACAGATTGCTAGGAGGTATATCTATATCGAAAGAGAAGAATGCCAAACAATTGAATATGAATTAAATTCCCGTGCCGATGTTAACTGAAAAGACCTATCCCCATTTATTCCGAGGATAGGTCTTTTAATGTGTCTATAAAGTTTGATGTAATTTTTGCGGTGATGCCCCAAATATGAAACTCTTCGAATTTTATAAAAAGAATAGGGTATTTGCCTACCTTCCATTCGTAATTTGGATGGATTTTTTCATAAGGGAAATTTTCAGGAGGCATAATGTTTGCCTTACTGGTATAATGCTCTACAGGACAATCCAGTAAATATTCTAGCGGTACTGTAAAGAGCGCTTCTACTTCATCGTCTGACGGGTTAAGGTCGTCCATATCGAGTGGAATTAGTCCTAAAAAGACATGGATATACATATTGAAAGGTGTAATGACGTCGTCTAACTGCCCAATCAATTCTATATCATCCATAGAAATGCCCAGTTCTTCACTCGTTTCTCGCATAGCGGTCATCAAATAAGATTCATCCGGTTCATGCTTACCACCGGGGAAACAAATTTCTCCAGGTTGATTACGCAGTGTATTGGCTCGAATTTCGTAGAGCACTTGCAACTCATCCTCCACTTGAATAATTGGAATTAAAACAGCGTAGTGTCGAAAACCATCTTGCTTATAGCTATAATCAGAAAACCATTCTTTAAGTTGCTTGCGATCCATACAATCACTCCTTTATAGTAAAGTCAGTATTTTTAAGCTCAAAGTCAGATAATAAAGCGAGGTCGCCTGCATAGTAAATTTCTTTATTCTTTGTAATGAAGATCGCGGCGGTATTGTTCAAATGATC
>JBGSUZ010000418.1:0-4177 GCA_041753235.1 Acidaminobacteraceae bacterium | reverse complement strand
GGCGATTATGTTAAAGTGCCATTCATGGACATTTCAGGTGTCGTCTCTGAACTGGCAAACCGAAAGGGCGAAATTGAGATTCTGTATAAGGGTAAGCGTATTCGTGTTCTCCAAAAACGCGTCCAAATTGCTATACAAAAGGAAGACCTGTACCCGGGGTCAGACTATGATATGGATCAAGTGCTGAAAACAGTAGACTATAGAAAGAAGAATAAATTAATTAACAAAGGTAAAGGCAAGGGACAAGTGATTGATTATTAATTGTGTGAAAAGAGAAATCTTTTGTAATAAACTTATGCAACGCCCGGGTCTTTTTGTGATATACTGAACGAAATAAATTAAATAAAGAACGGGGTTGTTAAACTTGAAACAAGTTACCAGTGCAGGAGGTGTCGTATTCTTAGGTAAAAAGGTATTGCTGCTTAGAAAAATCAACGGAGACTGGGTGCTTCCAAAAGGCAAGATGGAAGCTGGTGAAACATCGGATCAGACTGCAGTACGTGAGGTTTTTGAAGAAACGGGCATACATGCTGAAATTAGCACTTTTCTTGGGGAAACGGCCTATCAGTTTAAAAATATGTGGAGCAATCACGAAGTCATCGACAAGAACGTGTTTTGGTATGTAATGACCGCTCGGTCAACCAAGCTTAAACCGCTTAGAGAAGAGGGCTTTGTAGACGCAAAATTTGTAGATTATTTTCAGATAAACGATTATTTAAAATATCAGGACGAGCTTTCTATCGTCCACAAAGGATTTCAGATGTTACAGGAGGCTTAGGGGAATTCATGTCATTTTCTTCTAAAACAAAAAATGAACTTACACGAATGATAGGTGAAGACAAGTGCTGTCAAATTGCAGAACTGTCAGCGCTTATTAAAGTGAGCGGTACTTTGAGCCTTTCAGGCTTTAAAAAAATTGATTTGACCATAGTTACTGAAAACCCAGCGATTGCTCGCCGGGTTTTCACACTACTTAAAAAGGTCTTTTCAATCAATTCAGAGATACATGTCAAACAGAACAAAAATCTCAAAAAGACCAATACTTATTTAATTCAAATTCTAGATGCGACGGATTTACTTAACCAATTGGGTATTCTTGAAACTGAGAGTTCGCTGTTTGGCATAAGCGAGGGCATTTCGGAATCCATTATTAAGAAGGAATGTTGTAAGCGCGCTTATATAAGAGGCGCTTTTCTCGGTGGCGGGTCTCTTAGTGACCCAGAAAAAGGCTACCATGCCGAAATGGTTACACACCAGCATAGCTTTGCAGATTCTTTGGTTGAGCTACTGGGGCATTATGATTTATCTGGCAAAGTAATAGAACGCAAAAGCCAGTATGTCGTTTACCTCAAAGAAGGGGACCAAATTGTTGACTTGCTCAACATCATTGGTGCGCATAGTACGTTGCTTGAATTTGAAAATGTAAGGATTATTAAGCAAATGCGCAACGATGTTAACCGCTTAGTTAACTGTGAGACAGCCAATATGAACAAAACAATAGATGCTTCTTACCGTCAGGTTGAAGACATTAAATTTATTACTGAAAAAGTGGGACTTCATTACCTACCAGAAAATTTACGTGAATTAGCAGAACTGAGACTAGAGAATACGGAAATCAGTTTAAAAGAAATTGGTGAAATGTTAGAACCTCCAGTTGGAAAATCTGGCGTAAATCACCGTTTTAGAAAAATTGAGCAGATAGCGTCAGATCTTAGGGGCGAAAGTCGTTAATGGAATAATTTCCAGTTTACAGAAGAATTTATATGGCATACAATGAACTTATCTCATAATGGAAACTAATTTCCGCAGACTAGTTCGTTTTGAAAATAAGGTTTGGCAGGAGGTTTCAATGGAGTCACGGGTTATTCGCAGTTCTGAATTAGAAGAAGGCATGGTATTAGCAGAGCCAATCTATGACAATGAGGGTAAATTGCTTTTGTCTGAAGGTGTTGTTCTTAGGCATGTTTATATTCAAAAGATTATAGATTTAGGATTAGACTCTACTAAAGTTTTAGACGGAGAATGTAGCATCATGACGCGGGTTAGCGACTTTGAAACTGCTGTTATGAAGGATACAATCCTCGAATCGACAAGAAATGATGCGAAAGAGGCCGTGTGCCAGTGCATGGAAAAAGTAGTTGTTCGTTCTCAAGTAGATATGGACCGCCTCTATTTAGTTGTGAATCAAATTATTGATGAAATATTTAGCAATGAAGTCGTTACAATGAACTTGTCACAGCTGCGAGAGGTAGACCATTATATTTTTGAACACTCCGTTAATGTGTGTATTTTGTCCTTGATTACAGGGATTTACATGGGCTTCAATAAGGTAAGACTGGTAGAACTGGGTATTGGGGCGCTGCTTCATGACATAGGTAAAATATTAGTCCCACAAGATGTGCTCAATAAGTTAGATCAATTAGATGACGATGAGTTCGACGTTTTAAAATTGCATACACTCCGAGGGTATGAGGCATTAAAACATACTAAGCAATTTTCTGAAGCAACGTTAGAAGCAATTCTATCTCATCATGAACGTTGTGATGGCAATGGTTACCCACTACGTAAGACAAAAGACAATTTGCATGTTTATGCGAAAATTGTCTCAGTTGCCGACGTTTTTGATGCGGTGACTGCGGATAAAGTTTATCGTAAAAAAGAAGACCCTTATAGAGCCATGTATTATATTATTGATGAGCTCGATACAAAATTCGACCGAGAAATTGTCAAAAAGTTTTTAAAGGTAGTTGGCTATTATCCACTAGGGCTTTATGTTACGCTCAATAACGGAGAATATGGTGTTATTACTAAAGTACATAAAAATAGACCTACTGTAAGGATTCTTTATGATATGGCTGGTACGCCTATCAAATCTTATTTTATAATTGATCTTCAAAAGAATCCAACTGTGGCGATTGTAGACATAGACCCAGCAAAAACCAAGTATCAACAATTAGACACGGAGCAATCGGTATAGCGTTAGAAGTATTAATGTTATTTACAATTTAAATGAACAGCCCCCTTTTGTAAAATACAAGGGGGCTGTATTAGATTAAACTTACATTTATTAAGAGGAGGAGGCTATGACATGCGTACTAAAATATTTGGACATCGTGGGGCAAAAGGCTATTACCCTGAAAATTCACTACTCTCTTTTGAAAAGGCTTTGGATATGGGTGTTGACGGTTTAGAACTTGACGTTCATTATTCAAAAGATGGGGTAATCGTAGTCTTTCATGATTTTGAACTTAACCGTATGACAGGCGCAACGGGTATGATTTTTGAAAAAACATGGAAAGAACTATCAAAACTCAGACTTAAGGACGAGCACTATGAAACGGGCATTCCTACGTTAGAAATGGTACTGCAACTGATTGTAAAAAAGCAAAATGAGTTGAATAAAACGGTTGAGTTAAACGTGGAATTTAAGGCTGGTTCTGGCATATATAAGGGAATAGAGCAGGAAGTTGTAGCGCTTTGTCTCAACTATTTGCCAAAGGAACAGTTGATTTTCTCTTCCTTCGACCATTTTGCACATGTAGCTATCAAATCTATTGATAAATCTTTAAGAACAGGTGTACTCACTACAGCGGCAATGGTAAATCCTTGGGAATATGTAGAAAAACTTGAGGCAGACTTTTATCATCCTTACTGTTTGACACTAGCGTCCCCAATTCTTGAGAGTTACGAAAAAGTTGGACTATTAATAAATACATACACCGTAAACGACCCTAAACAAGCAAAGTTGTTAAAATCACTTGGGGTATATGGCATCATAACAGACATTCCTGACAAAATTATAGAGGCCTAGGAGGGTACATATGAAATTAGATGTCAAAAAAACCTTTGTGTTGGGACTAGGCTTTTTTGCGGTCAGCTTGGTGTGGCCTCTCTATAACATTTACGTGCCGATTTTTCTTCGAGACTACTTAAGTAGCCAGTTTCAGATTAACGGCATTATGACTCTAGACAATATACTAGCGGTATCTCTTATACCATTTATTGCAGCTATGAGCGACCGAACTAAGACCAAGTATGGTCGACGTATGCCATATTTAATGGTTGGTATTCCAATGGCAGCAGTAGCCTTTTTATTGCTGCCAAACTACTGGTCGTTTTTAAGTTTCATGGTAATTATAACCGTACTCAACTTCTCTATGGCGATTTTCAGAGCCCC
>JBGSUZ010000417.1:0-4778 GCA_041753235.1 Acidaminobacteraceae bacterium | reverse complement strand
TAACCTGATCCTTAGGGTCAAGGAAATATTTATTACCCTCATAATCAACCAATATATTCTCTGATAAAAATCCAAGATGGTCATTAGCCAAGTAGACAAGTTTGTTTATTATTGGCGAGAGTACAGGGTTATTTTGTAGGTTAATCAGCTCCTGTACTTCAAATGACTCTCCATTTTCCATCAATTCCTCAAAACAGATTTGAGCCCTTGAATACTGATTGTTGAGGGATTTTTTAAGAACATTTAGCTGCGTTACATACTCATGTTTCTTGTATTTCGATGGTATATCTTTAATTTCTTTACCATTTTTAACACAAACGACTGTTGTTTTTCCTAACGCATCAATATTTAGTCGAACCTCAACTTCTTCAAGCATAAAAGGCTTAAGGTAAGGCCTAATTGAATCTATTTTAGCCGTCTCCATATCCCAAGATAAGCGGTTCACATCTGAGTATCCTGCATTTCTTGCTAAATTTATTAATGCGACCCGAGCACTCCTACCTTCACTCGCTTGGCGTTGGGCCCCAAATTGTTTGCTTTCTTTAATATATTGCTGGATGTATTCATAACGGTCTAAGAGATCTATTCTGTCCTTAATAGGTATTATGCTATAAGTCAGCAAATAGTCCTTATTACGCTTATCCTGTATTCTTTTTTTCACTTCATCAATTTCAAGTTTTCCTAAAGCAGCATCCGAAAAAAGTTGGGCACGTTTATGAAGACCACCTTCTGCAATATATTTCGCACTATTATAAATGAGTTTAAATCTTTTTTCACCTATCGTATCATATGCGTTAATAAACCACTGGGCATCAAATGCACCGTCTTTAAAATCTTGTGAAGCAATAGGAGAATATCTGGCAACAATCGCCTCTTTTGCCTCAGAGAAAACGTCATTTACATGTGCATGAAAATACCAACAAGCTGATTTAAGACCCTCATAGCCAAGATACTCAGCAATAATATCCATCCACTGTGGTGCATACATTGCTGCTTCAATTAGCTGTTTGTCACTTACCATTTGGTCACCAATCGCAACTTTTAGCGTATTCACATCATCATTTTGAGGATAGCAACATTTAAGTAAAAAGCTCAACATCTGTTTCTTAGTACAATCGCCACTAACAAAATTATAGCCTCTCACGTACGTATCTTTTTCAGAATTTAAAATGATTGAAATGAACACTTGAGCACCATAGCATCTTCCTATTTTTGCCGCAAGATGCGTCACTTCTGTGTTAAGTTCGCCTCGATTAACCTCTATTGCTGTGATTGCCTCTACAGCCTTGTCCCTAATTTCCAATAGTTGTTTAAAGTCACTTAAGTCTGTTCTACGACGATAATTTGTACATAATTGAAGATTACTTGGACTTAAGGGTCTCGTTAAGAGTTCCTTATATACTTCCGTCTCGTCAATGAGTCCAAGTTCTAAAGCTCTTCCGAAGTCTATCATATCTAGCGTTGCCTGACTCTTATAATCACTGGCTTTGTAATAGTTATAAGCTGTAATGAAATATTTTTTAAAGGCAATATCCTCTTTAGAATTATTCTTCATTAAATTAAGCCAATAGCCTATTTCAAAACTTTCTACTGCAACGTCATCTTCACGCGCATAATAATAATGATTTTGTAGTCTACACTCTTTTTTATGATCTTCGGCTGCTAGATTCGAAAAAATATATCTTGATACTGAATCCCCTAGTTTAAAAGCATCTGAACTGGAGATCTCTGATACTAAGCATTCTATATAACTTCTAATGATTCTAATGTACTCTAGTTTTTCAATGACCTCACTGAGACTTCTAAACGCTTTGATTTTCATATGCTTCTCTAAGAAGCACTCAAACCAAACATCGTAATTGGTATATCGAGAATGATTAGCGACCTTCATACAGTAATTCAGTTGATTTAGCTCTAAGTAGGTTAGTTTATTTTTAAGTACAAATTCCTTAATCTTATCTGCTAGTGGATAGTTTTCCAACGAATAGTCACCATAATTAATTGGTTGTAGATAATAACTGCCCCCGAGGGTAACTGCAGTTTTGCTGCCATTGAAATCAATCGCGGTGTATTCAAAGTCTCTGTTTTCATGAATCAACTCACTGAATTTAGTTAATAAGCCCTCAAGGTCAGCCTGCTTAAGCAAAAATACAGACTCAATACTAAAGTCTTCAATTTTTATAATCTTATCCAAAGAAATTTCAACCCGTTTATCGAATAAACCAAGACCCGTATTCAAAGATTTTGACTTATTGTCATTTCTAAGTAGATGCTTCACAAGTGCTTTTTCCTTTTGAGATGCATCACTTGTAGACGTAATCAATTTTCTAGCTGCCTCTATAATGCCTGCGTACTGATCATCTGACTCAAGGGCGCTCACTATATCAATAGCACTCAGCCGCTTATTCTCATTTTTACTTTCCTTTAACCGCGTAATCGACTCCAATAGATTTTCCGAACTTTGCTGCAATAATAATTTGATACAATTTTTTCGCAAATCTCCAGATTTATAGGTCAACAGTTCTTCAATAGCACAATACTCATCTTTACTTAACGCCATATTGCTAACAATGTTATAAGCACTAGCCCTCACAGAGCTTCCCCTATCCCCACAAAGATTGATAAGCGCCTTTCTCTGTTTTGAATTTTGAGGCTGTTTTAGAAAATATTCAGTGAATACTTGTCTTGCCTCCACGCTCATTTTATCCTTATACGCTAGTAACAGGTCTACATAGTCACTATCAAAATTTAGCGCTACTGACAATAGCATATTATCTAATAACTCAGCCATTGTCAGTTTTAAATTCACCCAAGGGAAAACCATGCCTTTAAATTCAATTTCTTTTTTCGGCATTTTATCAAGAATGGTTCTTAACTTTTGAAAGAGTTGCTGCCCATAAAATTCATCGTTTATATTGAATTTATTTATTTGATTGAAATTATTGTTAATAATACTATACACAGTAAGGTCTGCAAACAGATTCTTAATAGCGAGTACCTGCACGTCTAAATCTGAATCTTCCAGCGCTTTACACGCAATCTGATGCCGGAATAACGTGAATTGTGTTTCGGATAGAAATAACAGTGCAGACTGCCTTTTGTATTTCTCAGGCGCATTCAATAGTGTTCTTAAAACATTGTTAATGTCCTCTATTTCATCAAATGCAGTCGCCCATATACCAATATAAATGAGCATGTTATCATTTGAATCTAGGCATTCACTAATATAGTTGCTGTCGGTTATACAATTATAAGCCACCTCAAAGCATTTATTTATAACCTTTGGTTTCTCAACCTCCAACCCAAGACCCGTCCAAGTTGCAAATGCTCTTACCACCGATGAAAATCTTGTTAAATTATTATCTATAATGCATTTCAATAAGTAAACAAAACTCTCTCTCGAACATTCATCCATGCTTTCTACAATAGTTTGTCTTAAACCTTCCTGAAGTTTTGCAGCAAGCAATAAATCGCCTATCATAACATGAGCCTTCCTATTTCTGCTCATTAATAGGCCTTGAATAATTTCCCTAGTCACTATAGCGGTATTGTTGTCGTTATAGATAATATCTTTGATTTTCTCAAGAACCGCTTCATTATTATTGTCAAGTTCAACTGCTATTATATCGGCTATTACCGTTATATTTTGATAGTCTGATTTATTATCGTTCAAATAGTGCTCTAAAGAAAAGTCTATTGCAGCAAGGTAAATAAATTCTTTAAGCTTACTTATATTCTTATCCAAGTACAGCTTTGTAGACACTTGTGTTCTATAAGAACGTCTAACATAACCCGATGTATACGTGTTATGCACAGAGCGGTCCCAAATTTGTTTAAATGTCAAAGCGTATTGATCTCCAAGTAAAAACTTTAAAGCACGAAAATCCGTTCCTTTAAATATATCTTGAATATGTTTCGTATCTTCTGTCCAAAGCGCATTAACTAATTTTACGTATTTTTCGCCCTGCTCATTATAACTGGCTAGAATGAACTCTTCTATGGCAGTTTCTATGGTCAGACCACTCCAGCCAACCAACAATTTTTGCGCGACTGATCTAGGTTTATTCAAAAACGCTTTAATGTGCTTAATTTTATCACTGTCATAATACATTTTAAGTCCTCACCTTTCTTACTTGCATCTGATTATGCGCTTCTAGTATTGTTTCAACTGTACAACTCACCACATTCTGCCTGCTAGCATCGTTAACCGGATAAACGTTAACACGTTCCCTTCCTCCAAATGAATTTCACTATCCAATGTCCCTGCCTCATGGTCACCAATTAGAATCCGATATATCCCATCCTCATAAGAAAGCAACGCATTTTCAATAGCGTCACTAAGTTTTGCCTCATTTTCATTATAGTGTTCACCAAAAGTTACCTTTCCTAAAATAATCTTTTCATCAATTTCTTCTTCAGTAAGGTATGCAAGTATCGATTTATCCCTGATTTTCTTATTGAATTGACATACATTATCAGTCACAACCGCCTGTATGAGCTCACGTATAGTCAACGGCTTAAAACTCAAATTAATTTCTTCTAGTGTGATGTAGTTCTTACGTTTACCAACCTGTTTCACGTTTACATACAATTTCATTAAATCTACCTCCGCACTCCGCTTAACTAGATTGACCTGATAAACTGTTACAAAAAAAGCTTTAGATCTCTCGTTTATCAGTTTCTAGGTGCATTTTAGCTGTTCTAAAGAGCAAAAGCACTTTAGACAGCTGATATATAACCAGTCACAATACCTTCCAGAACTTCTTCAAAAAGCATTT
>JBGSUZ010000416.1:0-6262 GCA_041753235.1 Acidaminobacteraceae bacterium | reverse complement strand
TCTATTTCAACAACGTACGATGATATTTATGTACGTGCGATTGAAGACTCACTCAAATTGGGTGCAGATGCGATTAATATGAGCTTGGGCTCTACGGCGGGCTTTATCTTGCCAGAAGAAGACGATCCTGCTAGAGTTGCTATCAAAAATGCAGCGGATAGCGGTGTTGTCGTCAACATTTCAGCTGGTAACTCGAATAAGTTTGGTTCGGGACATAAGGATCCTTACAACTATAACCCAGACTTTGGTGTTTTAGGTTCACCTTCTGTTAATCCAGAGTCGTTCTCGGTTGCATCTGTGGAAAATACACGTATGGAGGTAAGTACACTCGCATTCAAAGACAAGAAATTTTCTTATAAAGAGAGTGGACATATTAGTATCATAGATACGCTTGAGAAAAAACCTCAGCCATACATTGAGTGTGGTATTGGTCAAACTGGTGATTTTGCCAACAAACCAGTCGGTGGTAAAGTTGCGCTTATCCAAAGAGGCGGCTTAGGATTTGGCGAAAAAATCCTAAATGCGCAAAATGCAGGTGCTAAAGCAGTTGTTATCTTCAACAGCGTAGCGGGTGGCAATAACCTTATGGGTATGGGTTACAATACACAAGAACCAGATATACACATTCCAGCAGTTTTCATAGGGATAGATAATGGCCTTGAAATGAAAAATACAACAGGCGCATCTATTGTATTTGATGGTGGCAGTGCAATAATTACGAACCCAAATGCAGGCCTAATGTCAGACTTCACTTCATGGGGCACAACGCCTAATTTAGATTTTAAACCCGAAATTACAGCACCAGGCGGTGAAATTTACTCAACACTTCAAGGTGATAAGTATGGTTTGATGAGTGGTACTTCAATGGCTGCACCGCATGTATCTGGCGGTATCGCACTAGTGCTTCAAAGAATTGATAAAGACTTTAATATATATGGCAGAGATCGTTATGACATGGCTAAAAACTTAATGATGTCAACGGCGAATCCGCTATTAGACACAACAACGAATGAGTTTGTTTCTCCTAGAAGACAAGGTGCAGGTGTTATGGATCTCTATGCAGCTACTTCTGGAACGGCTATTGTAGTAGATCCTAATACAAACATCAGCAAAATTAACTTAAGAGAAATCAAGTCAAATGAAGTTTCATTTGATGTTGAAATTAAAAACTTAGCAGACAAAACAATTGTTTATCGCCCAGAGATGAGTGTTGCTACAGATCTGGTGCAGGGTATGTCAACACCGAAAACGGTTGATGATGATAGACTTCTTAATCATCCTACACGCATTCAAGGTGTAACGCCAAGTTTCTATGTTAATGGTCAAGAAGTTGTGAATGGTGAAATTTCATTAGCGGCTATGGACACGGTGACTGTAACGGTAAAAATGAATTTAGCTAATGCACAGGTAATACCTGCAGACATGAACAGCCCAATGCCATTGTCTCAAGTGTTCCCAAATGGCAACTTTGTTGAAGGTTTCTTGAGATTTGTAGATAAGTCAGATATGACCCCAACTATTGGTGTGCCATACATGGGCTTCTATGGTGACTGGAATACAGCGCCAATTCTTGATGTTGCTAAGACGAGCGAAACGGACAAGAAAAAGCCTTTCTACAGCGATTTTAATGGTCTTATAACTACAAATGCTGAAGGGGAAGCTTATTTCCTTGGTGCTGGTGGAGATGAAAAATATCAACCTGAGAATATAGCATTCTCACCTAATGGTGATGACTACTATGACAATGTTGCTTCTGTATTTACATTCCTTAGAAATGCAAAATACTATGAAGTCAACATATTGAATGAGAATAAGGAAGTTGTTAAGACCTTATCTATAGACGGTGGACTCAGAAAAAACTATTACGACAATAATGATAAGAACCGAAAGTTTTATTATAAAGATGAGTGGAATTGGGATGGGACAATTAACAACGAAGTTACAGAAGGTAAATACTACTATCAAATTTTAGCGACATTAGATTATCCGGGTGCACAACCACAAGAATATCTTTTCCCAGTTGTTCTTGATAATCAAGCACCAAAATTAATTAGCAGTGAATTTGATGTGGCTAAATCTTTATTGAAGATGAAGGCAACAGATAACAACAAGATCAAATATTATGCCATTTTTATAGACAATAAACCAGTATTTTCAACAAACGGCATTTTCGATTTAACGGATGCGCTAAAACCAGGCACAACCTATACTGTTGCAGTATTTGACGTAGCTGGTAATGTGACTGCATCTAAAATCACTTACGAAGCACCAAGTACAAATCCAGCAGATAGACCGAAAATTGATTTGGTTTCACCAGAAGTATTAAACTTCCAAAATACATCTGAAGTTTTATTTGAAGGTAGTGTTGCAGGCGATAAGGGTTTAAAATCTCTTTCAATCGATGGCCATGCTGTAGACTTCATGTACAATGCTGCTAAAAAGGTTTACACATTCAGTACAGTGCTTACTTATGAAGATGGTAGATACAATCCTAAAATTTCAGCAACGGATAAAGCGGGAAATGTCTATACATTTGAGCGTAAATTCTATGTAGACAGTCATGCACCAGTATTGTCTTTGGATGAATCTTTATTACCAAGTGTTGTCGAATTTGATGTCAACAAAGTAACACTCAGCGGTAAAGCATCAGACAACTACTCAGGCTTAACTGTTAAAGTTAATGACAGTATGTTGTATAACAAGTCAGGTGTAAACGACACAGATACACTTAAAACATTAACGTACAATATCCAAAGAGATATTGCACTTAAAACTGGCAATAACGTAATTAAAGTTGTTTTAAGTGATAATGCAGGAAATGTAACTGAACGCACATATAACGTGTACAAAAAAACTGAAGGTGAAGTTATTTCTAGTGAAATTACATTAGAAGCACCAGTCGTAAAAAACATTAGCAGCGAAAATGGATTCACGTTTACAGCAGATGCAAAAGGTAATGCAAACTGGTCTGCAGAAATCAAAAATCCAAATGGGAAAGTTGTAAAAACATTCTCTGCAAAACAAGCAAAATCATTTGCTGGTAATTGGTCACCAGAAGAAGAAATGAAACTTAATGGTACTTACACGTTAAATGTTTCATGTGCAATTGGAAATGAAGTAATCAAAGCAACAAGAAACTTTGAAGTTTATAACTATCCGTTATTGATTAAAGAGTTGAGAGTTGTTAAAAAATCTGGATTTGTAACAGTTGAAGCAGATGTAGATAGTCTTAGCCAAAATAAATTTAATCCGATGTTGATTATCCAAGTAACTGATCAATCAGGAAAAGTAGTCAATATTTCAACGGCTAAATTAACTGGACTTAATGCAAAACAAGCGGTTACTTTATCTACTGGATTTGCTACATCAGAATCAGGTGTTTTCAAAGTAGAAGCTTATGTGTGGACTGGACTTGAAAATAGTCAGTCACTTGCAAGTCCTGCTAAAACTCAATATATTATCGATTAAATCACATGAAGGGAAGAGGGGATAACCCTTTTCCCTTTAATCAGATTAATAGGGTTGGTTATTATGGAAGGGGAGACTAGAAAGTTGAAACGATTTGTCTCAATTTTAATTGTAATGATGATGCTCTTCACCTCACTCGTGCCAGTAATGGCGCAATCGAGTGGGGGCGAAATAGACTTAAAATTAAATGAGTCAGTGCTTCAAAAAGGCGAAGAAGTGATTATCACTGCAACTGTAAAAAAAGAGAGCAAGGCTTTTGCAAATGGTGAAGTTTTAATTACTGTAAAAAATGAAGAAAGCAAAAATGTTATTTATGTTCAACAAATGCTTACCGATGAAGAGGGAAAAATTTCTGATCGATTTGCTATTAGCAACATAGCAGCAAGCGGTGTTTATGAAGTTGTTCTTAGCGCGGTAGGTACAGTAAGCGTTTCAAAATTCCAAGTAGTAGATGAGAAACCTGTAGGTTCAGTTTCAACGGATAAGCTGACTTATCAACTTGGAGAGACTGTAAATATTACAGGTAAAGTGGCTGTTGAAGGTAATGCTTTAGAGAATCGTACAGCTATCATAAAGGTATATGTAAAAGACCAACTTGTTTTTGTAAAAGAGTTGCTTACAGGTGATGACGGTACAGTAGCTACCTCGTTCGTAACTTCTAAAAACATTGGAACATATAATATACAGCTATCTTGTCAAGGTCATGAACTGACTACGAATTTTGAGGTAACTCAAAAAGAAGCTGTAGATGAGATGGCGTACCAAATTGATGGGTCTGCAAATAGATCAAGCTATAATGGTGGTGAAACTGCAAAAGTATCAGGGATTGCTACTACAACGAAAAAAGGAGTTCAAGTGACACAAGATGCAGTTGAAGCGAAACTGATGCTTAAAGGCAAATTGATTTTTACTCAAAGTGTAAATGTGTCAAAAAATGGTCGTTTTTCAGTAGCTTTTAAACTTGCTAATGAGACAGCAAATTATGATGTGATTTTAAAGAATAAATCGGCTGAGAAAACAATTAAAATAATTGTTACCGCAGTCAATAATGCTAACAATGGTGGTGCTATTACTACAGGCGGTGGTGGTGTCAGTACAGGTGGCTTTAGTGGTGGTGGTGTCAGTCAAGGCGTAACGCCAGTACCGGCTAAAGCGACGAGTACGGTAAAACCAGCAATAAGTCAAGGGAAAGTAGCGAGCGTAACTGTTACAGTTAAAGCGGCAAGCGTTGTAAATGAAAGATCAACGGTTACTGTTAGTGAAGAAGATGTAAAAACAGCTATGGCGTCATTGAGCAAGACTGATGCGTCAAAAGCAGAACTAAGATTTGAACTTGAGCCTTCAACCGCAAAGACGGTAGAATTGAAAATTCCGTTAACTGAAATTACAAATTCTCAAAAACAAGATTTCAGTGTTGTGGTAGTGAGTAATGGTGTCTCAGTGAGAGTGCCAATGCAAGGTGTAAAATCTAAATCAGCTTCAGATATGCTTAATGTTCAAGTTGCAAAAGCTGACATTGCTAACTTGAATTTAAATAAGGGGAGTGAAGCAAAAGACAGTTTTAATGTTAGCGCAACATTGAGTACAGGTGATAAAATATCTGCGGATACTTTGAATCTCAATATTGCTTTAACCAATTACAAAGTCGACTATGACAAAGCTATTTTAGTTAAGGTAAATAGCGATGGCAAGTTTGTAGTTGTAGGTAATAAAGTTGTTGATGGCAATTTAGAAGCTGCGGTAGTTAGCGGCGAAAACTATGTCCTAGTAGAACGAAATATCGAATTTAAAGATGTTTCTGCTCACTGGTCTGAGAAATTTGTTGAATCCATGGCAAGCAAGGGCATTGTGAGCGGCTATGAAAATGGCGCGTTTAGCCCGGAAAAAAGTGTGACCAGAGCGGAATTTGTAACAATGCTGATTAAATCACTTGATTTAGATTTGGTTACAGCAGGCAAGTCATTCAAAGACATTTCAGCAAACAACTGGGCAAATCAATATATTGAGACTGCTTACACGAATGGGATTGTTAAAGGTACAGATGGTAAATTCAACCCAGATGCAAAAATTACGCGTGCAGAAATGGCAGTAATGATTGCAAATGCGATGAAACTGTCGGGGAATTCATCGGTAAAAGTTTCAAAGGATACGCCTGCATGGGCAACTGATGCGATATCAGCGGTTATGTCAGATGGTCTAATGGCTGGTAACGATGGTCAATTTAGACCGAATGATTTGGCAAATCGTGCTGAGTCAGCAACGGTGATTTATAAAGTGTTTAATCAGGAATAAAATAAAAAATGAGCTTGAATCGCATGGATTCAAGCTCATTTTTATTAAATTCCTTGATTATAGGTACTTTGTTTAAAAAAATAGATGAGATGATGAATTTTAATAATATTGTAATAATTCACAAAAAAAATAATGCCTAATATATTTTAAAACTAATAGAATGGGTATTATTATAAGTTTACGGTCAATCAAAAATAATGACACTATAATTATTATTGTTAAAAAACACATAAAGATTGAGGTGTAATTAATTATAATTTGCTTAAAATGTAACAATAAATTAATTTCTCTGTAAAAAATATTTTGCACATCTCTTATTAAATTGCTATAATTTGGATTGGAATGGCTGAATTTTCAGACATATTCCAATGAAATCGACAAAAGGGGGAAGACAAATTGCACTTGAAAAAAATTTGTTCAGGATTGTTAGTTGCAGTGATGATGATTTCGTCATGCATGCCAACGATGGCAAGTACGCCATCAGTTGGTGAAGATTTTAAAT
>JBGSUZ010000415.1:0-3490 GCA_041753235.1 Acidaminobacteraceae bacterium | reverse complement strand
TGAAAGAGTAGGAAATGGATTTGGTTTTTGAAATACCATGCCGACTTTACGGCGCAAGTCGTTAACGTCTATATCACCATAGATGTCTACGTCGTCAATTAACACATTGCCTTCTACCTTCACGCTGGGCACCAAATCGTTCATGCGATTAAGTGTCTTTAAAAACGTTGATTTACCACAGCCAGAAGGACCAATGAGTGCAGTAATTTTATTTTTATAAATATCCATGTTGATCTTTTTAAGCGCCTGCATTTCTGAGTAGTACAGGTCAAGATCTTTGACGGAAATAATAGTTTCCTTCATATTGAAGCCTCCTGAGCTTAATCGTATTTCTGTTGGTATTTGTTGCGAAGTACAATGGCAATGGCATTAAAGAAGAGCATGATGCTCATTAAAACGATAATGCCTGATGCGGCTAATTGATGGAATTCAGCCTGTGGTCTTGAAGTCCAGTTGTAGATTTGTATTGGCAGTACGGTGAATGAATCCATAACTGACTTTGGCAAGAAAGCTACAAAGCCCGCCGCACCTACCATAATTAGTGGCGCTGCTTCACCAACCGCTCTTGAAAGTGCCAAAATTGAACCAGTCATAATACCGGGAAGTGCCGAAGGTACAACCACCTTTATCGTCGTCTGCCATTTGCTAGCACCCAGCGCCAATGAGCCTTGTCTAAGTTCTTTAGGCACACTTTTCAGTGCTTCTTGGGTGGAGACGATAATAACTGGCAATATGAGCAGTGCTAAGGTAAGTGACCCTGCTAACAAACTTCTGCCAAGTCCCATATACTGAACAAAGAGCCCTAACCCCAACATGCCATAAACGATGGAAGGAATCCCTGCCAGATTGGCAATGTTAACGGCTATAATCTTGTTATACCACTTGTTTTGGTCTGCATACTCTTCTATATAAAGCGCTGTCCCTATGCCAATAGGAATTGCCGCGCCAGCAGTCACAAGCATGGTGATGATTGTACCTACCAGCGCAGAATAAACACCCGCTTTGTTAACAAACCGCGAGGGCATGCTAAATAAGAAATCTAAATCGAGGTATTTAAGTCCTTCGTTGAAAACTTGTCTCATTAAAACAAACAACATGACAATGCCAAATAGCGTAGCGAGTATGAGTATGCCATGAAAAACCTTATCTATAATCATGCGCTTTTGCTTCACCTTCATGCTATGCGCTTCAATACTTGCTGGTCTAACCAATTGAACTTCCATTATTGGTACACCTCCTGGAATTTCTTAACGATAAATCTAGAACCAATGTTCATAAGGAGTGTCATGATAAATAACAGTGCACCAACAGCAAAAATGGTTCTAAACTCAATGGTACCGTGCTGTATGTCTCCAAGGCTTAAGTTGACCATGAAACCTGTCATGGTTTGAATGCTCTTAAGGGGATTTGTTGTCATGACTGGATTTTGACCCGCTGCAATGGCTACAATCATCGTTTCGCCTATGGCTCTTGAAATAGCGAGTACGAAGGCTGAGGCGATGCTTGAGATGGTTGCAGGTATGATAACTTTTGTTGAAACTTCAAATTTTGTAGCACCAAGGGCATAAGCGCCTTTTCGAATGGAGTCTGGAACTGCCATCATGGCATCTTCACTTAAGGAAGCAACCATAGGGATGGTCATGATGCCAACTGCAATACTGGCACTGGCTGCATTGAATACCTCTGTGCTAGGGATGATGGCTTGTAAAAATGGTGTGATGGTCGTAAGGGCAAAGAAGCCGTATACAATTGAAGGGACACCTGCTAGGAGCTCCAACATCGGCTTAATGACCTTCCTGACACTTGGGTGCGCGTATTCACTGAGATAAATAGCACTGCCTAGGCCTATAGGCAAAGATATGAGGCTTGACCCGATTGCAATCATTAAGGTGCCTGATACAAGTGGCAAAATACCAAAATGTTTTGGTACCAGTGTTGGCGTCCATGTTGTGCCGGTGAAAAACTCGATGATAGAGACTTCTTTAAAAAATTGGAAGGTTTCCGAAAATAGTATGACGACAATCATGACCGTAATGGCAACTGTCAAGCCCGCTACAACAAGCAAGCTTCTCTCTATTAGACCTTCAACTAGCTTTCTTTTTTTCATATACCCACCTTCACTCAAAGACCTCCTCGATTAAGAGGAGGCCACACTCTACTAAATGATTATTGAAGTTTCTCTAAGTCTTTTGCGTATAAATCGTCTGGAAGTGCAATGTAGCCGACTGCTGGTGCCATTTCTTTCGCATTTTCGATGTAGAACTTTACAAATGCTTTAACTTCTGGTTTTTCTAAAGAGGCTGTATTCACGTAGAGGAATAGTGGTCTTGAGAGTGGTGCATAGGTGCCGTCTTTGATTGTGTCAAAGGTTGGTTCGATTGGACCATTGCCGCCGTCTACTTTAACTATTTTTAATTTGTCTTGGTTCTCTTCATAGTAAGCAAAACCAAAGAAGCCAATTGCATTTTTGTCGCCGGCAATCCCTTGAACAAGGATGTTGTCGTCTTCTGAGGCTGTAAAGTCTTGACGAATCGCGCCGCTCTCGCCATTGATTGTTTCTGTGAAGTAATCGAATGTACCTGAGTCTGTACCTGGGGCATAGAACTTGATTGTTTCTGATGGCCACTCAGGACGAACATCTTTCCATGTTTTAACGGTGCTGTTTGGTTCCCATATTTTTTTAAGTTCTTCTACAGTTAAGCTGTCTACCCAGTCGTTTTGAGGATTGACCAAAACAGAAAGTCCATCATAGGCAACTTCAAATTCTTCGTAATTGATGCCAGCTGCTTTCGCATCTGCTGCTTCTTGATCTTTAATTTTTCTAGATGCATCATTAATGTCTGTCTCATTGCCTATAAATTTCTTAAAGCCGCCGCCAGTACCTGACACACCAACTGGCACTCTAACATCTGGATTTGCCGCTAAAAATTCTTCTGCAACTGCTTCTGTAATTGGATACACCGTTGAAGAACCATCAATTTTAACGTCTCCTGTCAAAGTTGCACTTTCACCCGATGCTGCTTTAGCTGTTGGCTGACTGCCGCATGCTGTCATTGCTAATAAACTAATACCGATAATTGCTGATAACCCGATTTTCTTTAAAACATTTACTTTCATATAATTGACTCCTTCCAAATTAACCTTGGGATTTGTTTTCATCTCGTTTACATCCTTATCATAGCAAAAGAAGTAAGTTAATTTGTTGTGAACAGGTTTAGTTTATGTTAAGTCAATGTTAAACGAACGCAAGAAAGCGCTTTTGGATTTAACAAAAGCGCTTTCTTATAATTAGTTATTCAATTGTATACGGCAGGCTGATTATAAACTCCGTACCCTGATCCAGTTCTGATTTAACCTCAATTTCACCATTAAAGGACAATACAATGTGCTTAACAATTGCTAAGCCTAATCCTGTACCACCTTCATTCCTAGAACGCGCCTTGTCTACCCTGTAAAAGCGTTCAAATAGACGCTCTATATGTTCCGTTGC
>JBGSUZ010000414.1:0-12192 GCA_041753235.1 Acidaminobacteraceae bacterium | reverse complement strand
ACTGGAAAAGAAGTAATGGACGGCACATGACGATAAAGAATCATTAAATGATTCACTGCTTCTTCTAGGTCAGTCGGCGGCTTCAAATTAAGGAACGCACTGCCTTGTTTCATAAAGCGCTCATAGTCTGGCACAATATACCGAGGCCGGTAAGGTGCATGCCCTTCAAACAAATCACAGACAACCCCGTCTTCCATTAATTGAATAAGTTCTGGTGTTCGCTGCAGTACTTCAATGCTGTTTTCGGCCTCACGTGCTAACCCAATCAACTTTTGTTCATAGGTGAGGACGGGATCTTTAATTAAACTTAATACAGGATTCATATCAATACACTCCAATTAGATTATTTTAACCTTCAATGTCTTCTTGAAGGTTGTTTAACACGTTGGCAGTTTTCTGCCCATCTAATTTGACGTGCTGTTACTTTCATTTTACGGCTAAAGTCTATAAAAATCAAGGTGATTAAACTGATTGCGATACTGTTGGGACAAATGTCACAAGTCTCTAAGTCTAAAAAAGACACCCTCTTCCGAGGGTGTCTAGGCGTGGTTTAGACCTAAGTGTTATGCTGCTTTTGTAGTGTCCAACTTCTCCATAGTAATACCTGTGAATCCATAGAATATTGATACTAAAGGATTGATTAGGTTGAGGAAGCAGAATGGTGCGTAAGCAATAGTCGCTACACCAAGTGTCGTTGCCATAAATGAGCCACATGTGTTCCATGGAACTAGCGGCGATGTTAGCGTGCCCGCATCTTCAAGGACACGTGAAAGGTTCTTAGGTGCAAGGCCTCTCTCTTCATAGATACCTTTGTACATTCTACCAGGAATAACAATTGATAAATACTGGTCACCAGCTAGTACGTTGATAACAATAATAGTAATAATGGTTACAAGTACCAATGACCCTGTTGATTTTGCAAATCTAATCATTGAGCGCGCAATAGCTTCAAGGAAACCAGCTTTTTCCATAATACCACCAAAGCACATTGCACAAAGAATCAATGAAACGGTGTACATCATGCCTTGCAAACCACCACGTGTAAGTAATGTATCAATAACTTCGATACCAGAACTTGATGTAAAACCATTGTTCATAGCTGTAATAATACCACCCAAGTCAGCGCCTTGGAAAACAACAGCCATTAAAGCACCCAAAAGGGTTCCGCCAAATAAACCTGGGATAGCTGGAACTTTCATAACAACCATGACGATAACTAGAATTGGTGCTAATAATAGGATTGGATTGATTGCAAATTGTGCTGAAAGACCATCTAAAACTACATTGATACTACCGGTATCCAGCTGATTACCCGCATATTGGATTCCTAAAAATCCAAAAATAACAAGTGAGATAATTAACGAAGGACCTGTTGTGAAAATCATATGGCGAATATGGTCAAATAAATTTGATCCAGCCATAGCAGGCGCTAGGTTAGTGGTGTCGGAAAGTGGAGACATTTTGTCACCAAAGTAAGCGCCTGAGATAATTGCACCAGCAACTACTTGAGTTGGAATGCCAAGACTTTGGCCGATACCAATTAAAGCAATACCAACAGTACCAGCAGTCGTCCATGAACTACCAGTAGCAAGTGAAACAATACAACAAAGTATACATGCTGTTACTAAGAAAATACTTGGTGAAAGAATTTGTAGACCATAGTAAATCATAGCTGGTACAACGCCACCTAAAATCCATGTACCAATAATCATACCAATAATCATTAAGATGATTATTGCGCCCATGGACATTTTAATGGTTTCTACCATTCCTTCTTCAAGTTCTGCCCAAGTATAACCGAGGCCTAGCATAGCCACTGCACCTGCAACCAAAGCACTTAAAGCTAACGGAATATGGGGTGAACCTTCTACAACAAAAATCGTGTACATAAGTGAAACAATTAGAAAAACAATAGGTATTAGTGCATGTAGTACTGTTGCTTGTTTTTTCATTTTAGTTTCCATCGTATTCCCCCTATGAGTATCTTTTGAGAACCACGCCATTCTCAATTTAATGATACCCTTTAGATTCAGAAAAATACATAAAAATACTAAAAAATACTTTACAGAACTCGCAATATTCAGAATAGTCACGCATAATAAATTTTATATTTCTAAATATGCAAAAACCCCTGCCTATTTTACAATAGACAGGGGTTTTTATGTTAATATATTAATCTTAAGTTTATGCCGCTTTGGTATCTACAACAGCTTTTTCCATTGTGATGCCAGTGTAACCATAGAAAATGGATACGAGTGGATTGATTAAGTTGAGGAAACAATATGGCAAGTAAGCAAATGTTGCTACGCCTAATGTAGTCGACATAAAGGAACCACAGGTATTCCAAGGTACCAGAGGTGAAGTAATCGTTCCGGCATCTTCAAGTATTCTTGATAAGTTTTTAGGGTGTAAGCCTCTTTCGTCATAAACTGATTTGTACATACGACCTGGAATTACGATGGAAAGGTATTGGTCACCCGCGAGTACGTTGATTGCAATAATTGTGATGATTGTTGCAAGTACAAGTGAACCTGTAGAATTAGCAAATCTTAAAATCGATTTTGCGATGGCTTCTAAGAAACCGGCTTTTTCCATAATACCACCGAAGCACATTGCGCATAGGATTAATGAAACTGTTCCCATCATTCCTTGTAAACCACCACGTGTTAAGAGAGTGTCAATAACTTCAATGCCTGATGTTGACACAAAACCATTGTTCATAGCAGTGATAATTGCGCCCACGTCTGCACCTTGGAATAAGATTGCCATAAGTGCACCGAGTAATGTACCGCCAAACAGACCAGGAATAGCAGGTACTTTTAAAACGACCATGGCAATAACGAGAATTGGTGCTAGTAACATGATTGGATTAATTGTAAATTGAGACGATAAACCAGTTAATACTTCTTGAATTGAAGCAACATCTAAAGTATTACCAGCATATTGAATACCAAGTACTGCATAAATGACTAAAGCAATTAATAAAGAAGGACCAGTAGTGTATACCATGTGTCTTACGTGTTCAAATAAAGTTGTACCCGCCATAGCAGGTGCTAAATTTGTTGTATCAGACAGTGGAGACATTTTGTCACCGAAGTATGCTCCTGAGATGATTGCACCAGCAACCACTTCCATTGGAATACCTAAGCTATTGCCGATACCGATCAATGCGATACCAACCGTACCTGCAGTTGTCCAAGAACTACCTGTTGCTAATGCAACTACAGCACAAAGAATACATGCTGTTACAAGGAAGATGCTTGGAGAAAGAATCTGGAGACCATAGTAGATCATAGTTGGCACGACACCGCCTAGGATCCATGTGCCGATAATCATACCGATAATCATTAAAATAATGATTGCACCCATGGACATCTTGATGGTTTCTACGATTCCTTCTTCAAGCTCTGCCCAACTGAAGCCAAGACCAATCATAGCGACAGCACCTGCGACTAATGCACTTAATGCGAGTGGAATGTGTGGTGAACCTTCCACGACGAAGATGGTGTACATCAGTGAAACAATTAAAAATACGATCGGAATTAGTGCATGTAGTAACGTCGCTTGCTTTTTAACATTTGTTTTCATGATATTCCCCCTAGAATATGTTTTTTGAGAATCACGCAATTCTCTATTCTAGGATATTCACCGTTTTCAATAAAATACATAAAAATTTAAAAAAATTTATAATTATCTGAAAAGTTTATTATTTAACAGACTTTGCAGCCTACCTTTCGTTGTGCCCACCATCTTGAGTCATCAATAATATGTTGTCGATGAATTTTTTTACAGAAATCTTGCCACCATTTTGGCGTTTGCCTCGGATATAATCCATTTCAGCTTTAACATTTTCAAAGTCATACAGCGAGTTTGAATAACGCATGAAATTTTCATTCATATAATCTTCTATACCGACATTTGCCAAATTGATCAAGCCTCTATTGATGGCTCTTCTTAGCCGTTGTTCCATTGCTTTTGGGTTGTCGCTAAGCAGTTCGCAGATATCTCTTACTTTGAAATCAAAGGAATTAATTTCATGATCAATCATATACTCGCAGATCGTTACAATATCTTCGCCACCCTTTTCGCCCATTATGCCGAGTCGGCTAAAAATACCTTTGATTCGCTTGACTTGTTCAGGTTTTCCATTGGCTCTTTGCTCAGTAGGATGGATGCCTCTAAACATTTTTTCGATTATTTTGAAATTATTTTCTAACTCAATTTGTTTAATCAAATTTTCTAAAACCATTTTTATTTCTGTTTTATTAAGTGGCTTGTGTATGTAGAACGAAACGCCTGACTGGTAGGCTTTTGAAACCATTGCCTTGTTAGAAACCTGCGAAATCATAATGAAGTGAATGGACGGATTAGATTCCTTTATCAATTTCACTAAGTGATTTCCGTCTATATTAGGCATTAAAAGGTCGATGATAACAATATCAGGACATTTCTGTAATATTTCGTCCACAGCATTTTCGCTAGAGGTTGAAGTGCCAACCACTTCCCCCATGTTGTACTCTTCAATTAAGTTTTCAATAATTTTCACTACGGATATATCATCGTCTAGTATAAATAATCTCACGTCTAATCCCCCAAAGTCTTCTTATCTATTTCTATTGTAAATACGGTACCAACACCTTGGTTTGATTTAACAAAAATATCGCCTTTAAATTGATTTTTAACGATGTCTTTAACTAAAGTTAATCCAAGACCTCTGTAGATGTCCCCTGTTTCTTCATTAAATTTGGTAGAATAACCTGGTTCAAAAATTAAATTAACGTCTTTTTCTTTAATGCCACTGCCTGTATCTGAAACCACGAGAATAATTTTATCCTCTGGATCAGAAATACGAAGCTGTATGCTGTTTTTGCGACGTGTATCTGTCATCGACTCAAGACTGTTGGAAATTAAGTTTCGCATGACACTCATGAGTAAAAAGTGCTTTTTGACTCTATAATTTCGACTCAAATGGTCTTCTATTTCAATTGAGACAGGTAAATTTGTCTTTTCGTACTCACAATAGTCCTGTAGCAACAACAGTATTTCTTTTAAGTCAAGATCCTCATAACTATCTTCGTGTCTGCCAATCTTATTAATACCGTCAATTACTTTGTTATAGTTTTTTTTGATTTCATGTACGTCTTTGGCTATTTTCAATGAAATTTGCTTTGCCTTTTCATCTTCTGTCGTGGAGAAATGTTCATAAAGCTGATAGGCTTCACTCATTACTTCTTCTATATAGTCCATGTTTTCGCGCATGAAGTAAGTTTCGCTTTTTAAGTCAGCAAAAACGGTATAGAAAGACCGGTATTTCTCATATTTTGCTTCCTTTTGGAATATCAACTGATAGTACATAAAGACAAACACTAAAAATGAAGCGATTAGCGTTCTAAAGAAGCCAACCGTTATTAGGCGATTGATAATCTCAGTGCTATTGGATAAAAGTGGCCCGATACGTAGGCTCATTTCAATCAGATTAGCAGTGAAGTCACAAACCCACACCACGAAAAACCACTTGAGAAACGATTTGTCTTTTAACTTGTAATATAAGAAGTAAAATAGTAACCCATAGGTAAAATCAAAAATTAAAATTTGATAATCCATCATCACGGCATTTTGGAAATTTCCATAGAGCTGTGCTCCGACAGCGCCTCTGAATAGCAAACCAAACACACCTATAAAAACGCTGGTTATGATAGGGTTAATTTTATTGTAGTAATAGTAAATTACAGGCAATATAATAACGGAAACTGAAACTCTAAAACCACTTACCAGATAATCAATGTATATTTGTGAAGTGACTGCATCTAGCAGTGTAATGAGTGCAATCATCTTCAATTGATTTTGCTTAGATTTATTGCTATTCATATGACCTATTGGTTATCCTTTTCAAAGATTGGGACAGCATTTTCAAATCGCTCTATACGTGCCAATGAATGTAAATTAACACCCTTATCTTTTAGGAGTTGACCACCCTCTTGGAACACCTTCTCAATGACAATTCCGACGCCAGCAACGCTACCCTTGGCTTGCTCAACCAAATCAATTAAACCGAGTGCTGCTCTACCCATTGCAAGGAAGTCGTCGACAATTAAGACGTGGTCAGTCTCACTGAGGAACTTTTTTGAAACTCTTACGGTATAATTTTGAGCCTTTGTAAAGCTATAAACTTCCGTTTCGTAAGTTTCTAAATCCAGATTTTTTGAAGCAACCTTTTTGGCAAAAACAAGAGGCACGCCAAACTCAGCTGCTACGGCCATGCCGATGGCAATTCCAGAAGCTTCTATGGTCAACACTTTGTTAATTTTTTCTTGTTTAAAATGTTCATAAAAAGCTTTGCCAATGTGATGCAAGAGATTTACATCGATTTGATGGTTTAAAAAAGTATCTACTTTTAAGATGTCTTCACCGGACACTGTACCATCTTTTAAAATACGTTCTTTTAAGAGTTCCACGTCATTCCTCCTATAATTTCAGTGCTAACCGACCGCCTACCGCAGGCACAGCTTCGATTGTTTTAACAACACCATCTAGTAATATTTTGCCGCTGATTTCACCACAAGGCAAATCACAGCTGGCTTTGATCATCATGAATCCTTCTGATAAGCGATTGAGCGTTTTAGGAACAAAGGTCAGTTGAACACTGCCGTCTGCAGATATAAATTGCCAACCTAAAGGCCCAGTAGTTAAAGTTACATTGCTAATTGGAATTGCTTTGCCATCAATCCAAACGAGGTTCTCACAGACCTCTGATTCTTGAGAATAAGGATTCACAGAAAAATAGAAGGCAATGGTTGTTCCGGGAATGCTAGCTGCAACCCATGTAGAATCCATTTCAAAAGGTTGGAAAGACTTGTAGTCCTCTGCAATGACATTCGCTTGATTAGACTCAAAAGGATAAATTGAGCTAGAAATCATCAAACTTCCGTTACAAGGGAGTAATCTTCTATGTGAATAAATAGCTTTCTCAGATTGAATAGGCTTACAGTAAACAAATGGCTCAGTAACAACATTGTTGCCTTCAAGCATCAATTTAATAGGCATTTGGTCAATTTCACTGACAAAAGATAAATTGATTTTGAGTGGCACTTGATCTTCGCCAGTTATTATTTCAAGGAACAGATTTTCATCGGAATAGAAGAAATGTCCACTATCCAAACTGTTTAGCAATTCAAAGGTCATTGGTGGCTTGATAATCGTTTTCTTATAAAAACGTTTTTTTGCTATGTCATACAAATTGACATGAATAACCTGAACGTACTTTAAGTCCATGATTAAGAGAAGACCTGTAAAGCTTGTACTGGAAAGGTTGAAGATTTGCCACTCTTTTAGACGTGACTGCTTAAATAATTCAGGCGTAAAACTCTTAAAAAAATCAGCTTCCAGTGGATTTAATACCTTAATGCGTTCGTTGTAATGTCCGTAATTGAATTGTCCGTTTTCGACCAATTTCTCGACTGGTTTGTTGAACGTCATCTGCTCACCCCGTTTTATAGTCATTATATAATGGAATTGAATTAACCTATAATATCATAACATAATTCATTTTTTTGTGCATCTCTGCCCTCTTACAGTAGGTGCATATATTGGAAACCCCCGTAGTCCGCTGAAAAGCAGCTAAGACTATGGGGGTCATTAATTCGAGTCATTGACTCGATAAATTATTTAGTTAAGCTAACAATTTTTCCTCATTTTCTTCAATAAATTGATTCGTGTAAAGTTTAAAGTAATGTCCTTTTTGACGCATCAGTGCTTCGTGCGTACCATCTTCAATGACTTTCCCTTTTTCAATAACGAGAATTCGGTCACAAGACCGAATGGTCGAGAGTCTATGGGCGATGATAAAGCTTGTACGTCCCTCAAGCACTTTCTGAAGCGCCAATTGAATTAACATTTCGCTCTCAGTGTCAATTGAGCTGGTTGCTTCGTCCAGAACAAATATTCTAGGGTTAGCAATAATCGCTCTTGCAAATGAAATGAGTTGTTTTTGACCCGTTGACAATAAACTGCCACCCTCACCAACTTCTGAGTCGTAGCCTTTTTCAAGGCTCATGATAAACTCGTGGGCATTTACATATTTAGCCGCTTTGATGATGTCTTCATCGCTTGCAGCCAAGTTACCATAACGGATATTGTCTTTTACCGTACCACTGAATAAGTGTGGGGATTGCAGAACATAACCTATATTTTGGTGAATCCAGCTTTGGTTTCTGTCAGTCAGTGGTTTTTGGTCAATCCAGATTTCACCGTCTGTTGGCTCATAGAAACGACAGATTAAATTCACAATTGTGGACTTACCTGAACCAGTTTCACCAACTAAGGCAATTGATTGGCCTTGTTTAAAGGAAAGGTCTAAATGCTCTAACACGGTTTCGCCTTCTTTGTAACGGAAAGTGACATTTTTAAAGTCAATATCGCCACAAAGGGGCTCGAAAGCGTCTTTCTTAGGATTCATAACCGTACCGTATTTTTCAATGACTTCTTCCTTCTCAACAATTTCTGTTGAGGCATCTAGTAATGTATAGATACGTTCAGCTGCTACCTGTGCGCTTTGCATTTCAGCTAAGATTCTAGCCATTTCTCGAACTGGTTCAAAGAATTGAACTGAGAAGTTAATGAACAGCACCAATGTACCGTAAGTAATGGTTCCTGCAATGATGCCGTTACCACCATGATAAATTGCCAGTACAGTACCCACTGCGCCTAAATTGATGACTATAGGCTGGAATAATGATGAGAACACCGTTGACCGAATTGAAGCCTTTTTCATTTCTCCGGTCATTTCTTTGAATTCATCCATCAGCTTTTCTTCTACAACTAGGGTCTTCGTTGTTTTAGCCCCAATGATTCCTTCATTAATAGCGCCTGTGATTTTAGAGTTCATTTTACGGACGACTCTTTGAACGGAAATGATTTTCTTTTGGAAGTAGATGCTGACCACTACTAAAAGTGGTGTTACAGCCATCGTGATCAACGCCAGTTTAAAGTTGACGGCTAACATGACCCCTAAAATACCGACCATCATGGCGACGCCCCAAACCATGTCTAGTAAGCTCCAAGATACGAACTCGCCTAACTTGCTAACGTCCGATGTCATACGGGCCATTACCCAGCCGACCGCATTCTTGTCGTAGTAAGACATGGAAAGTTCCTGAATTTTATTGAAACCCTTTTTATGGATGTTATAAGAAAGCCCAACCTCAATTCTTCCCCCATAAGTAATGAAAGTGAAAATTGAAATGCCAAGTAATACGATGAGTGAAAAATAGCCTATTACGTAAAATTGAAGACCTACCAGCGTTTTGCCAACAATAAATCGGTCAATTGCCAGTTTAGTCATGTAGCTTAAAGTGACGTCAATAATTGCTGTAATGATGGCAAAGGTGCAGAGAATTGTCATTTCTTTTTTGAAGTACAAAATCTCTGGCATCAGTTTTTTCCAGACACTTTTATCGAACTTCTTGTTTGGTTCTTCTTTTATGTTTTTTTCAATTGTCATATAAATACCTCCTAAGCGCCAAGATCCTCTAAGCCAACAAGGTTCTGAATTTCCCAGATTCTCTTATAGAGACCTTCTTGCGCGACGAGCTTGTCGTGTGTATCGAACGCAGTAATTCTGCCATTTTCTAAGACCATTATGCGGTCTGTTTCTGCTAAAGTATTGATTCTGTGTGAAATGATCAGTGTAGTCGTGTCGCCATAAGACTTTTTAAGCGATGAACGGATCATTCTGTCTGTTTCAGTATCCACCGCGCTTAAAGAGTCATCAAAAATCATAACTGGCATTGGGGCCATAATGGTTCTTGCAATTGCTACTCTTTGACGTTGACCACCTGAAAGCGATACACCCTTTTCACCTACTACTGTGTCATACTGCTCTTCAAATTCCATAATGTTATGATGCAGTGTGGCAACTTTTGCAGCCTTCTGGATTTGGTCTGTATTTACATCTTCATGTTTAATTGAAATATTCTCTTGAATTGACTTGGCGTAGAGGAATGTTTCCTGAAGCACTAGACCAATGTGTTTTCTCAGCCACTGCTTCTTCACCTGCTTAACATCGATGCCGTCTATTTCAATTGTTCCGCTAGTTGTTTCATAAAGACGTGTCATTAGATACGCTAGTGTAGATTTTCCAGAACCCGTTGGACCGAGAATGCCTATGGTTTCACCGGCTTTGATACTAAAGTTAATGTCTTTTAAAATTTCACGGTTTTCATCGTAGCCAAAATTTACGCCTTTAAATTCTATATTGCCTTTAATGACAGGTTCTAAATGACCATCGTCTTCATTGTCCTGTGCCGTGTCCAGAATTTCGCTTATCCGTTCAACGGAAACCAGAGATTTACCAAATTCACTGAGGACTCTTCCTAAAATTCTGACTGGGAAGAGCAACATGCCTTCATAGGTGACGAAGGCAAACACAACACCAATGGTCAACGACCCTTCATAGCACCAAATCGAACCGAATATGATGACTAATGCGATTTGAGAGAAACACATCAAATCTGAAATAGACCAGTAACAGGCGAAGCTTTGAATAAGTTTCTGAACCTTGTTTCTTAAGTCGCTATTAACCTCTTCGAATCGTTCAATTTCATAGGGTTCACGGCCAAAGGCCTTAACGACTTTAATGCCATTTAAGTTTTCTTGAAGTACTGAGGAAAGTTTACCCTCAGCTTCGTCGCAAACCTTAAATTTATTTTTGATGTTAAAGAAAAAGTAGAAAGAGAAACTCACAATGATTGGTATTAAACTAAGTGCTACCAGAGTAAGTTTAGGACTCATGCCGTACATCATATAAGCAATGACGCCAACCATCATAAAGATGTTAACTACCTCTACAATTTGAACTGCTAGGAATTTTCTGATGGTTTCTACATCTGATGTAGCTCTCTGAATCAAGTCACCAGTGTCATGACTTGAATAAAAGTCGTAACGTACATGTTGTAAGTGATTCATGATTTGGTCTTTGATTTTTTTTGCAATTCTTTCAGAAGCCAAAGCACTTGCCCAGCCCTTCAAAAAGATGAATATGCCTCTCAATAAAGTCAGACCAATGATTACTAGACACGCACCTAGTAAACTACGTCCTGTCATAGTCGCTAACCAGCTGGATGCGTCGGCATTTTTGCCTCCAATCAAGTCGTCAATTACATAGCGGATAACGACTGGTACTAAAAGTGAAGTTACGGTGGCAAAGAACACTGCGGTCATTGCCATGAAATAAGTAAAGGCATTGCCTTTCATAAATTTTAATAATTGCTTGATATTTTTCATAGTTATACACCCTTTCTGAGGGAATTAAAGCTGTTTAACAAATTCGTATTCCCAACCATAATTCTTAAAGCCAACACTCATGTATAGTGCCTGTGACGCACTGTTAGTACCAGAAGTACTGACGTAAACTGTTTCAAAACCATCTTGTCTGAGCTGCTCTAAACCATGTAAAAGCAGTGCTTTAGTAAGTCCTTTCATACGATGATTTTCCATGCATGCCACAGGTTCTAACACAGCAGTTTTACTGACATGGTTTTTCCAAAACATCGCATAAGTTACTGCGCTGCTGTCAGGAGTAGAAACAACCCATTCTTCTACGTTTGTAAATTCGGGGTCTTGTCGCATTTCTAAATAGTTGTTTGAAGTAACGTCTATTTTTGTTGCGTAGCCAATAAGCTGAACGACCTGATTGACATCTTCTTGAGTCGCTCTTCTAATGCTATATTCTTCAGGTAATTTGATAAGTTCGGATTGTGGTTGAAGTCTGCAAATACCATTGTATCGGTAATAGTCACCTTCTGAATACCCTAATGCCTTAATAATCTCCACGTTGGCGGATTCACTAAGATTTTCTGTCGTCATGACTTGTGTACCCGCTTCGTAATACTTATTCTCGACAAATTGCATCAGTTCTTTTCTAAATGTCTCCCATTTATTTTTCAAATAGATGTAGTAGCTTTCATTTTCAATCGTTAAAAATCCAATTAACTGCCCTTCGTGAAATACTTCGTAAAACAGAGACCTAAAAACTTCAACTGATTCACAGCATATGTATTGGTCAAAAATAAAGTTGCCAATATGTAATTGAGGTCTTTCTGTTCCTGAAAGAATCAGCTCAGATTCAATACACTCAAGAATTTTCTCTAAGGGATTTAAGCTGGCTAGTGGTTTAATTGTAAACATTTCAAAACT
>JBGSUZ010000413.1:0-8802 GCA_041753235.1 Acidaminobacteraceae bacterium | reverse complement strand
GTTATTTAGGTTAAGTTTATACAGATGGGAGCCAATATGTTTAATGAAAATATCAAGTCATTATTTTTACGCCTAGTTGCCACTCAAAGTGATACCAATACACTTAGAGAAACTTATATAGAAGAACAAATACTGAACTGGATCAAAGAGCAACCTTATTTCAGCGAGCACAGTGAATACTGTGGTGCTTATCCACTAAAAGACGATCCTTATCAACGTAGTGTTATATGGTCTCTTGTAAAAGGAACGGGCGATAAAACCATAGTCTTGATGCATCACCATGATGCGATAGATATTGAGGAGTATGGAAAACTCAAATCAGTTTCTTTAAGACCAGATGAAATTGCAGAAGCACTGGTACATAAAAAAATATCCATGCAAGCAAGGGCGGATCTTGAGTCAGGGCAGTGGACTTTTGGTCGAGGCGTAGCAGACATGAAAGCGGGTGCCGCAATTCAATTGGTTTTGAGCGCCTATTTTTCGGAACTAGAAGATTTTGAAGGCAATATTCTTTTACTGAGCGTTCCAGACGAGGAAACCCTATCTCGTGGGATGCTGAGTGCTGTAACCCTTATGACATCACTTCGTGATCTATATAATCTCGACTATATTATAACCATAAATAGTGAACCTTATTTTAATCAAACTAAGGGGAAAGCTATTTTCTATGAAGGTTCAGTTGGAAAAATTATGCCCGTGCTTTTTGTAAAAGGCGTAAAAAGTCATATAGGCGAACCATTTAACGGATTCAACCCGTCTTTGGTGCTTTCAGATTTACACAGAAAAACAGAACTCAACATAGATTTGTGTGATCTAATTGGACAAGAAGCCACACCACCACCAGTCTGGGTCAATCTAAAGGATAGAAAAAAAGCCTATGATGCTTCAATTCCTGAAGCGGCAACGGGTTACTTTAATTGGCTTACCTTTACAAGGTCTCCTAAATTGATTATGAGCAAACTGGTCTCTCTAGCTAATCGGTCATTAAGAGACACTCTGATACATTTTGAAGACGCGTATGAGAACTACTGTGCGCTAACCGGAGAAGTGCCTTCAAAAATTTCGTTTACGCCAAAAGTCTATACATTTGAACAGATTTATAAAATAGCCAAAGAAGAAATAGGCGCAGCGTTTGAAGAGAATTATAATCTGTTTCAAGAAAGTATAAATACACTGCTTCTAAAAAATGCTATTACTTTACCGGAGGCGACTACACTTTTAGTAGAGTTCGTTCAGGATGCGATTGACCTTGAGGGCCCAGAGATCATTGTAGCCTTATCGGGGCCGTATTACCCGCATGTCAATAATAGAACAATATCGAAAAAATTGCCTTTCTCTCTTGAAGAGGTAATTAACAAAATATCGGCAGAAAAATATGAGCTAGTATTTGAGTCTCAAAGTTACTTTATGGGCATTTCAGATTTATCCTATGCCACTTGGTCTGGGAATGATGAAGACATTTCATTGATAAAATCAAACAGTCCAGGCTGGGATGTTATTTATAGAATTCCTTTTAAAGATTTGTCTAGCTTGAATATGCCCGTTATTAATATTGGACCATGGGGTAAAGACCTTCATAAAATTACTGAGCGGGTGTATACACAAGATGTTTATGAGCGTATGCCTAATATTATAAAAGACCTGATTTTCGAATGTTTGAAGTAATCCGAAGTTTGTAGAGAAAGTGGTTACTTTATAAGAAACCAACAAATGTGAATCTTTTGACGTACACTGAATATTCAAAATTATATAACAATTCACCATTTTTACATGGAAATATATATGAAATAATGGAACTGGATGTATCTCATACATAAAAAGGGGGAATTTTAATGGATCGTTCAGTTCAAAGCAGTGAAATTACATATAAGATTGATGACAAGCCACCTTTAGGCGTGTCGTTAATTTTAGCATTTCAGCATATCATTGCTGCTTTTGGAGGGATTGTAGCAGTACCGCTAGTCGTTGGAGGTGCTCTGCATTTGCCAATTGCGGATATGGCATTTTTGGTGAATGCCTCACTTTTAGCTGCGGGTATTGCAACGTTTATTCAAGCTAGAGGGATAGGCCCTGTAGGTTCAAAAGTGGCTTGTATTATGGGAACGGATTTTACATTTGTAGGCCCATCGCTGGCAGTAGGGGCAACGCTTGGACTTCCGGGTATATTTGGTGCGACAATTCTCGGGTCATTTATAGAAATTGGACTTAGCCGGTTTATGAAACCGCTGATGAAGTTCTTCCCTCCAATTGTCACTGGGACAGTGGTTATGCTGATAGGCTTGACCCTAATGCCAGTGACCATGGACTGGGCAGCAGGTGGGTTTGGCGCAGCGGATTATGGCAGTCCCTTAAATTTAGGCATAGCAATGGCTGTTATGATTGTTACAATGCTATTTAACCGCTATGCAAAAGGCATTTGGAGTTCAGCAGCAGTTTTGATAGGTATTACCTTTGGCTATCTAATCTCTTGGCCTTTTGGACTCCTGCACTTTGAACCGATTAGTAGCGCTGCAATTTTCGCATTGCCGTCTATCTTTAAATATGGGGTCGTATTCAGCTTTGCAGCCGTGATTCCTTTTATTTCTGCTTATTTGGTAACTACCATAGAAACGGTAGGTTGTCTTAAAGCAGTTGGAGAGGCTTCAGAGATTGATATGTCAACTGACCAGCTTTCGGCAGGCATACTTGCAGATGGTGTTGGTAGTTTTATAGCAGGTTTTATCGGTGCGGGTCCTAATACATCGTTTAGCCAAAATGTTGGATTAATACCATTAACAAAGGTAGCCAGCCGACACGTCGTTATGATTTCAGGTGTTTTACTGCTCTTAATGGGTATTTTCCCTAAAATAGGCGCACTCATTGCCATTATGCCAAGTCCAGTTTTGGGCGGTGCAGGGATTATTATGTTTGGCATGGTTGCGGCTTCCGGCATAAAGACATTAAGAACCGTAGAGCTTAATAACAGAAACATGCTTATTTTAGCAATTTCTTTAGGAATTGGTTTAGGGGTTACCGTAAGACCAGATATTATTAATCAATTGCCTGCTTTTTTAAAGAGCCTGTTTTCATCTGGTATTAGTGCGGGTACAATTTCAGCGCTAATACTGAATATTGTTTTACGAGAGGAAAAACCTAATCCTATTACTGAGGTTACTGTTGAAGATGACAGCTATGTAGGGTAAAAGGGGACAAGCCATTTACGGGAAAAAAGTAGCACTATCGATGTAACAAAATAGTTCATTTTAAGTGTATAATGTTGATATGCAAAAGGGCATCACTAAAATACAATTTGGTTAAAGCTGAATTGTTTTAGGCGATGTCCTTTTTAATTGTATGTGACATATTAAATAATTAACCATGTATATTAACTCTAAAATACATTAAAAACATCGCACCACCTGTGTTAAAATTAAGAAAAACTAAAACAAATGGAGCGTTGAACATATGATACGTCAAAAATCACAAGTGCAAAGCGAACTGAATGCCTATTTCTTACCACTAACCTTTGTCATAGATGAAATTGAAAACCAACCTAGCGAAGCAATAAAGACTTGGGTACAGGCCTTTAAAACAGACAAATACAAGGCACTATTTCACTTTGGATTCTTAAAAAAAGAAAATTGGTTTTCGCCATCAATAGAATACCTTCATCATATATCTGAGATGTTGATTAAGAAACTAAGCCAACAATCAGAAATTGAAATTAATAGAGAGCAGACACAAGTTGATTTGCTTGAAGAAGAGTTGTATCAGCTAAAAGAAGCACTGCCTTTTGTAATAGGCATGGAACATGTCAATAATGATTGGATTTTAGCGTTATGGGAAGCGCTGCTAAATGTCTTTAAGCAAGAAATAAAAGACTATGAGGGTACAGTAGCAAGGTATTTTATCGAGCATAATGCAAACATAAACGTCGTTGGAAAAGTGTTTTTCCACTTAGTAGAAAGCAAAGATGGGAAATACCCGTTTGCTTTTATGGCAACCTATTCAACAAAACCAGTAAAGAGCAAACGTGCGGTGCACACGCCATTGAAAAATGCATTGACAGAGTTTGACGGAGACGAGAGCAAGTTGCTAGGGCTCATTTCAACCGTTATCAAAGCTGCCGAAAAAAGCACTTTTATTTCAGAACTGCTTGAAAGTGGTGAACTATTTTCACCTCTTAAACTGGAAGCAGATGAGGCGTACACCCTTTTAAAAGAGCTTCCAATTTACGAAGAAGCTGGCATTATGTGCAGGGTTCCAGACTGGTGGCGCAAGAAGAACAATTCAATCCGATTATCGGTTGCGGTTGGCGAGAAAGTACCATCTAAGGTTGGTTTATACGCTATTATGGATTTTGCACCTTCGCTCAACATAGGCGATGAGGGGATTACTGAATCGGAATTAAGAACATTTTTAGATATGGAAGATGGGCTGATTCAGTACAAAGGGAAATGGGTTGAAATAGATAAAAGAAAATTAGAAGCGGTGCTCCAGGCATTTGACAAAGTTAAGGATCAGATACAAGACCAAGCCCTATCGCTAGGAGATGCAATGCGTCTAGAACTCAACATGAATCAGTTATTAAATATCTCAACAGACGAAATTGATATTTCCGTTTCTAATGGGCAGTGGCTTAGAACGATGAAAGAACGTTTGACTCACCCTACAGCAATTGAAAAAATCAACACGGCCCCTTCATTTCAGGCGACACTGCGCGCCTATCAGGAAACAGGCTATCATTGGCTTAACCAAATGAATGAATTTGGGTTTGGTGCATGCTTAGCCGATGATATGGGACTAGGAAAAACCGTCCAATTAATTGCTTTTTTAGAGCACCAACGTGTCTCAAATAGCGGAAAAGCGCTCCTTATATTACCCGCGTCATTGATAGGGAACTGGCAGAAGGAAATTGAGAAGTTTGCGCCTGAAATGCCGTATCAAATACTGCATAAAAGCGATTTGAAAAGCTCAGAAGCACTCCAAATAAATGATGAGAAATTCTTATATATCACCACATACGGCATGGCAGTTAAATTGGAAGTCCTTAAAAATAGACAATGGGACTATTTGATTTTAGATGAAGCACAGGCCATAAAGAATCCGGGAACTAAGCAGACAAAAGCAATCAAAGCGATTCCAGCCAAGACACGCATTGCCATGACGGGAACGCCAATAGAAAACAGACTAAGCGATTTATGGTCATTATTTGACTTCCTGAATCAAGGTCTACTAGGCACAACCAAGGAATTTACTGACTTTACCAAGGGACTTGCAGACAATACAAACGGGTATGCAAAACTACGTAAAATGATACAGCCATTTATACTCCGAAGGCTGAAAACAGATAAAAGCATTATATCGGATTTACCAGACAAGTTAGAAATGAACGCTTATACCGCATTGTCTAAGAAACAAATTGTCCTCTATAAACAGTTGATTAAAGAGATTTCTGAAAAACTGAAAGAAGCAGAAGGCATTGAGCGAAAGGGACTTGTTTTGTCTAGTATCATGAAATTTAAGCAAATCTGTAATCATCCAGACCAATATTTGGGTAGAGAAGATTATAAACCAGAACATAGTGGCAAGTTTGAACAATTAAGAGAAATCTGTGAGACAATACACGAGAAACGAGAACGGGTGCTTGTCTTTACACAGTTCAGGGAAATGACAGACCCTATTTCAGACTTCTTAAGTGACATTTTTGCCAAAGAAGGATTGGTCCTACACGGCGGGACTCCAGTGAAAAAACGAAATGAGATGGTGGAGCAGTTTAATGGCGAACACTACGTCCCTTACATGGTACTTTCCCTTAAGGCTGGCGGCGTTGGTCTTAATTTGACTGCTGCTAATCATGTCATCCATTTTGACAGATGGTGGAACCCTGCTGTAGAAAATCAAGCGACCGATAGAGCTTTCCGTATTGGGCAAACGAAGAATGTCATGGTGCATAAATTCGTGACAAAAGGCACAATTGAAGAAAAGATTGATGCCATTATAGAAGAAAAGCAGAAATTGTCAGGCGATATATTAAGTGCTAGTGGTGAACAATGGATTACTGAATACGATAATGAGGCGTTAATGAAAATGTTTGCATTGGATGGTGACCTATAATGGGCTATTATGGATTTCCTAAGTATGTATCGGTAGCAGAAAAAAAAGACAAGGCGCTTAAAGAACTAGAAAAACTTAAAAAGAAAAACCCAGATATTGAGCCTGTAATCATTGAAGGTAGAACTATAGCAAAAAGCTGGTGGGGAAAGGCATGGAATACAAACCTTGAAAGCTATGCAGACTACAGCAGTCGAATTTCAAGGGGTAGAAGCTATGTGCGAAGCAATACAGTCTTAGATTTGAAAATAACTAAGGGGAGTGTAGATGCAAAAGTACAGGGCAGTGGTTCAAAGCCTTATGAGGTCAAAATAAAAATTGATGCGCTAAACGATAAAAAATGGGAGCAAGTCACGGCAATCTGTAACCATAGAATTGACTCCCTTGAACAGCTTGTCGAAGGTAAATTTCCTAAAGAATTAGAAGTGTTATTTACAGAAAAAAATTATGGCATGTTTCCATCGCCTAAAGAAATTCATTTTGACTGCAGTTGCCCTGATTGGGCCAGCATGTGTAAACACGTTGCCGCAGTACTTTATGGCGTGGGAGCAAGGTTAGATAAGGACCCCATGTTATTCTTCGAACTCAGAAATTTAGACAGTCAAGAACTTGTTCGAAAATCAATGGAACTAAAACTAGAAAGCATGCTTAAAAATGCAGGGGAGAAGAGCAAGAGAGAAATTCCAGACGAGGATCTGTCAGATTTGTTTGGACTTTAGATTAAGTAATCAGATTTTGCCCTACCACTTGCAATTTATATTAACGAAGACAAGTTTGTCAAAAAAATTATGAAGACTTTATGAAGTTCCTCATTTATGATTCCATATTAGTGTAGAATCATAGGCAGAGGTATTCATATGATAGATCAAAACAAGCAACGTAAAGTGCTAGTAATCTGTATAATATTATTTTTTATACTTGGCATGGTAGCGAGGGTTCTTATTATTGACTCAAAGCGAATTGTTGTAGCCATTGACCCGGGACATGGTGGCTTAGATATTGGCGCAAAAGGGATTGTAAATGAAGCAGACATGAATGAAAGTACAGCTAAGTATTTGAATAAATTACTCAAAAATGATAAGCGATTTAAACCCGTGTATACAAGAAAATTTAAAGCCGATGTCAAATACACCCTAGCGGAAAGAATTGCTTTGTCAAATAAGAAAGGTGCAAGCTTGCTCATAAGCATTCATGGAAATTCAAGTAATAAGAGCAGTGTCCGAGGTTTTGAATGTTATGCTTCACCACCGGGTAGGAAAAATCACGAAGCATCTGTTAAATTTGCAACTTTAATTGCTCAAAATATGGGCGAAGCAGGTCATAAACTTCGGGGCGAAAACGGCGTTAGATTTTTATACTATGTCGAATCTGCCCCAAAAGGAACTACTTTAGATATAAGAGAATCCAGCTACACAAATACCGATAGAACCGAACCAAGTATTGCAATGGTTGAAAATCCTGAATGCCCATCCGTATTAGTGGAACAGTGCTTCGTTAATAATCTTGACGATTATGAGCAGTGGGGTAGCGAAGCAGGCGCACAAAAGTCAGCGCAAATTTATTATGAAGCGATTTGCGAGTATTTTGGGGTAATTCATAAAATTTGAAAATAGACTAAAAAAGAATTGAAAGAAATGGAGGATATCGTTTTTTGAATGATAAAGACCTTAAAAATTTGATTGGAAAAATGTCAAAGGATGAGCTTATCAAACTAATCAGCTTTATGATCAAATACAATGAAAATGCTGAAATGAGACTTTTAGAGTTTTTGCAGAGCAATTCAATCAAAGAAAACAAGTCCCAAATCTATGAGAAGTTGATTATAAAAAAATGGGCGATTGCACATAGAATTATTGAAGAAGCGAATGATTATGGTGGTTGTAGTGATGAAGATATTGATGAAGCAGTTGACGAAGTCGATGAATTACTTAAATTGATTAGCGATCATAAGATTTCATGGTCCATCAGAAAAAATATATTGGATGAGATGCTTGTACAAATAAATATTGACAACAGTTGCTTTACGGATATGCTGGTTGATTCTGCAGAGGAATTATGTAGATCTGTGAGTGAAAAAGAGTACCTTGCAGATGCCTTATCTCGAGTAAGAAGTGAGTACTATAGAGGATATGCGGCTACACTATTTAAAAAGCTGGGAAATAATGATCGTTTTATAAGCCTACAGAGTGCCAACTTAAGATATGCTTCAGACTACCTCAAAATTGTGGATTATTATGATGAAATAGGTGACCATGCAATGGCGATGAAAACCGCATGGGAATGCCTAGAAAAGGCTGACGGAATCTTGGGCGGTATATATGCATATCTCTTCGAAAATAATCAATCGGATGAGAAACAATTAATCCATCTTTATGAATGTGCAAAATTAAAAAAATGGAATTTGGACATGATAACAGAACTTATGTATGGTTACTATAAGAAACAAGGTAATTACTCCAAGCAAATAGAGATGCTTTTGAATTTGATGTCATGCTGTGAATATAAAAAGGCTATGAGTTGGTATGAACAATGCCGATTGGACTTCATATCATCTGACTGGGAAAAGCATGAAATTCAGCTTACGAAGTTACTAAAAGAGCAAGATATTAGATCATATTTGAAATTGCGTCTAAGTCAAGGCTACAAGCAGGAGGTTTTGGAACTTATTTTAAAGCAACCAGTTTGCCAGGATAGCCGTAATTTGGATGC
>JBGSUZ010000412.1:0-6793 GCA_041753235.1 Acidaminobacteraceae bacterium | reverse complement strand
AAAGGTTCTGAAAAAACAATTAGAAGTATTGAAGTCAGTACACCAAAGCCCCCCATGAGCTTAAAGGCAGTTTTTATACCTTCAATTACTCGGTCTGTGTTACCCGCTCCGAAATTTTGTCCCGTAAAAGCACTAATGGCTGCAGCAAATCCATTTGCCGTCATGTAAGATATAGCTTCAATTTGGACACCAACTTTCTGGGCTGCAATTGCATCTGACCCAAAACTTGCAATTACTTTGGCAATGAGTATCCCAAATATGGTAAACAACCCGCTTTGAAGCGCAATCGGAATACCTAATGCTGATATTTTACTTACATCTTGCCACTCAGGATTTTTAATGCCCCTAAATCCTTCAAATGGTTTATCAACAATCAATAGATAAACCAAAACCATGGTAACCATGACTTGAGCCAACACTGTAGCTATAGCCGCACCAGCAACACCAAGCCCTAATACAAATATAAAAATTGGATCTAAAATCATATTAGCAAACAAGCCTACAGCATTTGCTTTAAATGGAATTGTACTTTTGCCAGAACCATTGTAAAGACAAGAAATAACAGGGTTTAGAAAAGTAAATACCATTCCAGCACCAATTAACCTAAGATACATAACCGCATTGCCTTCTACAATTGGATCTTTCATTCCAAAAAAAGTAATCAGAGGCACTGCCATAACAACTATAAATGCTGTAAAAGTAAGCGCAAAGAATACCGCCATCCAAATTGAAGTGGCCGCATAACCGCCTGCCTCCTTTTGATTTTTCCTGCCAATGGCCTGCGCAATGTTAACTTCAGTTCCTGTCTGAACTAATCTTACAAGAGATAAGCTAAACCAGGAGTAAAAACCGGCTGTCCCTACAGCAGCAACCGCTCCGCTGCCCAAGCGTCCAATCCATAACATATCTACTAGATTATACGCCATTTGAAGGAAAGAAGTACCCATGATGGGTAATGCCAGCCATATCAGCTTTGACAGAATATCGCCTTCAAGTAAATCTGATTTATTGTTCACTTAATTTTTTCCCCCTGCGATAGATATTGATGCCTAAAAAGATGAATAAGTTGACGATCAGTAAAATAGGCATGACCATCAATATGGTCTGGTTATTAGTACGTACTGATATTACTGTGCCTAGCATCGGAGATACCATAAACCCGATACTGCTGACAAATCCCTGTATCCCGAAAAGTACACCCCTCCGCTCAGGTGCTGTATTTTGAGCAGTTAACGATGTCATAATTGGATCTACCCCACCTAGGAAAAAGAACATGATACCATATAATAGACCAAATGCAAATAATCCAGATGTATATTGAATTCCAATGGACAACACCAATCCAATCGCGGTTAGTCCTACAATTAGTTTAAATTTATCGTATTTATCGCCTATTTGGCTGATGGTAATGCCAGCAATCGCTGTCATAAACCCTGTAAAACCGGATATCTGACCCGTAATGGCAGCAGCACCTTTAACGGCTGTAATACTTTCCTGCACAAATAAAGGCATAAATGGACTAAACACCGTTCTCACAATCCGCTGCAGAAACATTGTAATCAACATGACTATAACAAGTGGTGTGAATATTTCTTTGACTGAACCTTTTTCTTTTCCTTCAAAGAGCGCATGTCCATATGTAGATGGGTCTTCTTTAATAAAAGCGGATACTAAAATACCACCTATCAGCATTAAGATGGCACCCACAAAAAAACTCACCCGATAACCAAACCACTCTGCAAAGTGTCCGCCTACCAATGGTCCTATAGATTGCCCAATAAAAGTGGATGATGCCATTAATCCTAAAGAATATGACATTTTCTCATTTGGTGTATTGGAGGCAACAAAGGCAGAAGATGCTGTAATTGTCCCTGTAAAAACACCCTGCATGATTCTTAAAAAGAGGATGTGCCAAATATTTTGTGCAAATCCCATTCCGCCAATAACAAACACTGCAGCAAACATAGCACGTAAAATCATAAGTTTACGTCCAAACCGATCTGCAACCATACCCCAGATTGGTGACATAATTGCCATGGTTAGCGCTGGTGCCGCGCTTAAAAGCCCTGTATAGAATTTAATTTGACCCAAATCTGTAATCCCAAGCTCCTGAATAAAGTAGGGCATGAACGGTACACCAAGCCCAAAGCTGGTCAAGGAAATAATTTGTGTAACCCATAAAATATACAAGTTAAGCTTCCATCTATTCATCGGTTGTCTCCTATTCTTTCGTGTCCCAAAATATATTCTAACACACTTTTGATTTTAACTTTTCAACAAAATTTAATGATTAGAATAATAATTTTACTTGTATACACAATCGACTTCGTGTAAAATTAGAAAGTTGGTTTTTTTTACGAACATTATTACCAGTTTCATTATTAAAGTGAGGAAAATGCATTTGCGCTTTCCTGATATATAGAATCGATGTCACCCTTACCCCTCGGATAAAATAGAAGGAAGTAAATTATGAGCAGACAAGAAATTATTAACGTTGCAGTTATCGCCCACGTCGATGCTGGCAAATCCACCTTAGTTGATGCACTCCTCTCACAAAGTGGTGTTTTCAGAAGTAACGAAGAAGTAGTTGATTGCGTTATGGACAGCAATGACCTTGAGCGTGAGCGCGGCATTACAATCTACTCTAAGAACTGTGCAATAGAGCACAACGGTATTAAAATTAACATTGTAGACACCCCTGGACATGCCGACTTCTCTTCTGAAGTAGAACGTATCATGAAAACAGTTGACTCTGCTATTTTGCTTGTTGACTCAAGTGAAGGTCCTATGCCACAAACAAGATTCGTACTTCAAAAAGCGCTTGAGCATGGCCTCAAACCAATTCTTTTCATCAATAAAATTGATAAAAAAGACCAACGCGCTGAAGAAGTTGTTGATATGACTTTAGACCTTTTCATCGACTTAGATGCAACTGATGAGCAACTTGAGTTCCCTATCGTATACGGTGTTGCTAGAGAAGGTATTGCAAAAAGAAGTCTTGCGGATGAAAGCACAACATTAGATCCACTTTTCGACGTAATTACAGAGCATGTTAAACCTTATACAGATACTTCTGATGAATCTCTTCAACTTCAAATCTCTTCTTTAGATTATGATGAGTACATCGGCAGACTTGGTATTGGCAGAATTACAAGAGGTACACTTAAAAAAGGTCAAACTGTTGCAGTTTGCAGACAAGATGGTTCTGTTGGTAACAGCAGAGTTATCAAAGTTATGGTAAACGAAGGCCTTAATCGTGTAGAAAAAGACGAAGCTTATGCTGGCGACATGGTTGTATTTGCAGGTATTGCTGATATTTCTATTGGCGAAACACTATGTGACCCGCAAAATGTCGAGCCACTTGAAATGATTCACATAGAAGAACCAACACTCTCAATGAACTTCTTAGTTAATAACTCACCATTCTGCGGTAAGAGCGGTAAAATGCTTACTACTAGACATATTCGCGCTAGACTTGACAGAGAGCTTGAAGTCAACGTTGGTCTAAGAGTTGAAGAAATGGAAGGCAGTGACGGTTATAAAGTTTCTGGTCGTGGTGAACTCCACCTTTCTATCCTTCTTGAAAACATGAGACGTGAAGGCTATGAGCTTGGTGTTTCTAAACCAGAAGTTCTTATGAAAGACGTAGACGGCGAAACTTATGAGCCAGTTGAAAAAGTTATTGCAACAATGCCTGATGAATTCAGTGGTACTGTAATTTCTAAATTAAATCAACGTAAGGGTCAAATGTCATTTATGATCAGCGAAGCTGGCTACACTAAAATTGAGTACTTTGTACCTACAAGAGGTCTTCTCGGTTACAGAAGTGAATTCATAAACGATACACGCGGCGAAGGCACACTTGTAAAATCATTCTACGAGTATCAACCTCATTTCGGAGAAATCCCTGGAAGAAAGAATGGCGTATTGATTGCTCAAGAATCTGGTACTGCAATGGCTTATGCACTTGATAACCTCAGTGACAGAGCTTCAATGTTCATTAATCCTGCTACTGATGTATACGAAGGTATGGTCGTTGGTATGAATAGCCGTGCAGATGATATGGTTGTTAACCCATGTAAAAATAAAAAACTTACCAATATGCGTGCTTCTGGTTCAGATACAGCAGTTAAGCTTCAAGAAGCAAAAATCTTCACATTGGAAGAAGCACTTGAGTTTATCGAAAACGATGAGTTAGTCGAAATCACACCAGATGCTATCAGACTTCGCAAAAAAATTCTGAACGCTACAGATCGTGTTCGTGCAGGAAACCGAGCTAAATAGCGGCTTAAATAATAAACATACGGCTTGTCTTTTTATAACGTTTAAAATTTTCTCGAGAATTTTAAATTCTTATTGCCATTTCCATATTGCGATAGTATAATAAGGCTAAGCTTGCATTCTTGAATGCGAATGTTTGGTAAACAACTGGAACCATTAGTAATGGGTACATCCGAAGGTTTTACGAACAAGCATATTAAGATTGAAGTAAATATAATTTCGGAGGTATTCCAAATGGTAAACGGAACAGTAAAATGGTTTAACGCAGAAAAAGGTTTTGGTTTCATCACAACTGAAGAAGGTAAGGACGTATTCGTTCACTTCTCACAAATCAACAAATCAGGCTTCAAAACTTTAGAAGAAGGCGAAAAAGTATCTTTCAGAATCGCTGAAGGCGCTAAAGGTCCTCAAGCTGAAGAAGTAACACCTTTATAGTTTAAACTAAAAAGCCCAAGTCAGATGACTTGGGCTTTTTATTGCGCTTAAATACCCTTTTTAGTTCATTTTTGTATATTTAATACACTAATAAACTACGGTTTTAATTCAGTAAGATAGTTCCAATACTTTTTAGGCATATTTTGTATTCTAAGCTTTTCATTTTTTCTTGCCTCAATGGCAATATGTTTATAATAACGCTTCCATAAGTCTTGAAAAAGTTGCTCAGTATCGGTTATTTCAATTGAAATATCTATATTTAATGGTGTTATATGCCACTGCCCTTCCCTATAAAAAGCAGCCATGTTCCTCGCTTTATCATGTAAAACCCAACATTGATTGCTCAGTCTCTGTGAAAAGTGAGGCGCTAATATAAGCAATTGACTATAAGTTGATTCGTATGCACCATATAAAATACCGCCACTAAGTTCAACAAAGCGTATAAGACCTATGAGTTTATGACTTTCTCTAGAAACTGCGGCTGAGCGTTTAGCAAAATTAGCTACTCGAGGATCAGCCAAATGCTGAATCACTTGTGGTCCCTTCTTAAATGCATATTCAAGAAAACGAATAATAATTAATGCAATTTCTTCATCTTCAGATAAATAAGCCTTTACTATTAGCTCAAAACTCTCTTTCCCGAGCTTCTCCATAATGCCATTTGAAACACGTCTCGCTTGGTCACTATCTGTAATTATGCGAATCTCTTCAAGTAACAAATCAGCTTGATAATGCTTTTCATCTTCAATTTTAAAGGGTTTATTCGTCGATTTAAACCATGCATAAATCACCGTTAAAAGCCCTTCAAAACTGCCATCATAGACCCAGACGCACATAATTGCCACCCCCTAAAGCCTTTGTCAGCTCTGGTGTTACAAATACTTCTGGGTAAAGGTCTACAAAATTGAGTTGTGAAGTAGGCAGAGCCGGTTTTTTATCCATCACAATCAATTCATTCCTAAGCCGCCCCACCTCTATATCTCCTTCTCCATAATACTTGCCACCACAGGTTATGAAATACCTTGCACGTTTTAAAACAATGCCAAGCGCCTTAAGATTATCGTAAGTTATAGGGCCAAAACGTCTGGTCGCAATAATTTTTCTTGCACTGACATTACCAATACCAGGAATGCGTAGCAACGTCTCTAAATTAGCTTTGTTGACCTCTATTGGAAATTGATCGAGGTGTCTTAATGCCCATTGACATTTTGGATCTATGGCCATATCCAAATTTGGGTCTTCTGGTGTCAAAATTTCATCGGCTGAAAAATTGTAAAACCTTAAAAGCCAATCCGCTTGGTAAAGCCTATGTTCTCTTAACAGCGGTGTTTTGACTTCTGTGGGCAACAGTTGATTGTTTTGAACAATTGGCACATACGCAGAATAATAGACCCTTTTAAGCAACAGTCCGTTATACATGGCTTGAGAAGCCCGTATAATCGTCCTATCGGTGTCAGGTGTAGCTCCAATCATCATTTGTGTTGTTTGTCCCGCAGGAACGAATTTACCGAGCCCCTGCCTAAGTGAGCTTGGGGTAATAATCCCTCGTGGCTGATATTCAGCAATTTCGTCTCGTAAGTACTGCATGGGTTTGGTAATTTGCTCTGGTTCTTTCTCCGGGGCCAAAAGCTTTAAGCCCGCTGTGGTCGGAAGCTCTAAATTTATACTCATACGATCAACTAAGAAACCCGCTTCTTTAAGCAATTTTTTGTCAGCACCTGGAATAGCTTTTAAGTGAATGTAGCCGTTAAAATTTTCTTCTTTTCTCAGCTTTCGAATTGCCGCTACCATCCGCTCCATTGTATGGTTAGGACTCACAGTCACAGCTGAACTGAGAAATAAGCCTTCAATATAGTTGCGTTTATAAAAATTCATAGTGATTTGAACCAGTTCATCTGGCGTGAGCTCCGCTCTCGGGAAATCATTACTAGCCCGATTAACACAATAAGCACAGTTGTAAATACATTTATTTGAAAAAAGAATTTTAAGCAGTGATATACAGCGACCATCTTCACTCCAGCTGTGACAAATACCCGGAAGAGCCGTGTTACCTATCATACCGTTTTTTTTACCTCTT